>CAYQTW010000255.1:1578-5351 GCA_964420485.1 uncultured Anaerolineales bacterium | reverse complement strand
GGCCTCGCCCTGATCCCCCGCGGCGGACCAATCCGGCGTGGTGGCGAGCCCCGCTGCCGAGCCGTGGTAGACAAAGACCCGTCCCTCGTCCGCATAGCCATCGTCATAGTGGGGCGCACCGACGATGACGTCGGCATAACCGTCGCCGTTGACGTCCCCCGCCGTGCCCACCGAGTAGCCGAACCAGGCTCCACCCTGCTCTCCCTCCGCCGTCCAGTCGGCGGAAGAGGCCAAGTTGTCCGGTGAGCCATAGCGGACGATGGCACCGCCGAGGTGCATCGGGTTGTCGTAGCCCCCATAGCCGGGTATGCCGATGAGGATGTCGCTGTAGCCATCGCCGTTGACGTCGCCGGCGGTCCCCAGCACACGGCCAAAGTGGGCATACTCCCCATTCCCTTCACCCACCCAGTCCGGGCTGCTCCCCAGGCCGGTCGGCGAGCCGTGGTAGAGACGGACCTGTCCCTCGTCCGCTTCGCCGTTGTCATAGTAGGGAACGCCGATGAGCACGTCGGCGTAGCCATCGCCGTCCACGTCGCCGGCAGTGCCCACCGCGTCCCCCAAGCCGTAGCCGACGTGGCCCCCCTCGACCGTCCAGTCCGGGGTGGTGGAGAGGCCTCCCGCGCTGCCGAGGTAGAGCCGCGCCTGCCCCTCGCCCAGATAACTGCCGTCGTAGGCCGGCACACCGACGATCACGTCGCTGTAGCCGTCGCCGTCCACGTCGCCGGCCGTGCCCAGTGCGCGGCCCAGGTAGGCGTACTCCTGATCCCCCTCGACCGTCCAGGCGGCGGCGAGGGGGCCGGACGCGCTGCCGCGATAGAGGTAGGCCCGGCCCTCATTCGTCTGGCCGGCGTCGTAGGCGGGCGCGCCGGCGATGATGTCGGCAAAGCCGTCGCCATCCACATCCCCCGCCGTGCCCACCGCGTAGCCGAGTTGGGCGTGATCCTGGTCAGCCTCAAAGGCCCAGGTGGTGGTGAGAGGTAGGCCGGAGGGTGAGCCAGGGTAGATAAAGATCGCTCCTTTGTCGTCGTACCAAGGCGCGCCGATGAGCACGTCCGAGTAGCCGTCGCCGTCCACGTCGCCGGCGGTGCCCACGGCAAAGCCGAAATCGGCCCCGTCCTGGCCGCCGGTGACCACCCAGGTGGCGGTGATGGGCGGGCCGGCCGCCGAGCCGGGGTAGAGGAAGGCGGCGCCGGCCCCGTCATAGCCGGGCGCGCCGATGATGACGTCGGTGTAGCCGTCCCCGTCCACGTCGCCGGCCAGGCCCAGAGCGTACCCCAGACGCGCGCCGGCCAGGCTGCCGGTGACCACCCAGGTGGCGGTGATGGGCGGGCCGGCCGGGCCGCCGGGGTAGAGGAAGGCGGCGCCGACATCTGCCTCTCCGTCGTCGTACCAGGGCGCGCCGACGAGGATGTCGGAATAGCCGTCGCCGTCCACGTCGCCGGCACTGCTCACCGCCGCCCCCAAATAAGCATTCGCCTGCTCCCCCTCCTCGCTCCAGTTGGGGGGATTGCGGGGACCGGTCGCCGAGCCGTAAAAGAGAAAGGCCGCCCCTTCGTCCGTCTCACCGTTGTCGTAGCTGGTCGCGCCGACGATGACATCAGAGTAGCCGTCGCCGTTCACGTCCCCCGCCGTTCCCACCGAGTCGCCCAACTTTGCGTCGGCCTGGTCACTCTCGACGCTCCAGGCGGCGGTGGACGATAGCCCGCTCGCCGAGCCGTGATAGACGTAGGCCGCCCCCTCATCGCTCTGGCCGTTGTCGTAGCTGGTCGCGCCGACGATGACATCAGAGTAGCCGTCGCCGTTGACGTCCCCGGCCGTGTCCACCGAGATACCAAAGGCGTTGCCACTCTGGTCGCCCTCGGCGGTCCAGGCGGCGGTGGACGATAGCCCACTCGCCGAGCCGTGGTAGACATAGGCGCGGCCTGCGGACAAGTTGTAGAAGCACGCGCCGACGATGACATCGTCATAGCCGTCGCCGTTCACGTCCCCGGCCGTGCCCACCGAGGAGCCAAAAGAGTCCCACTCCGCCTCCCCCGCAGCGGTCCAGTCCGGGGCGGGGGACAGCCCCGTTGCCGAGCCGTGGTAGACATAGGCCCATCCCTTCGAAGACCCATGTCTGGGCGCGCCGATGATGACATCGTCGTACCCGTCGCCGTTCACATCTCCGGCCGTGCCCACCGATTGGCCGAAATTCTCGTCCTGCGTCGGGCCGGAGATCGTCTGGGTGGCGGTGATGGGCAGCCCGCCCGCTGAGCCATAGTAGACGAAAACCGCCTCTGGGTAGTCCTGGCCGATGATGACGTCGTCGTAGCCATCGCCGTTCACATCTCCGGCCGCGCCCACCGCCTGGCCGAGACTCGCAGATTGGTTGCCCTCGACGGTCCAGGTGGCGGTGATGGGCAGCCCGGCCGCCGAGCCGTAAAAGCCAAAGACTGCCCCCTGGGTATCATAGCCGTTGCTATAGTGCGGCACGCCGACGATGACGTCGGCGTAACCATCATCGTTCACGTCCCCGGCCGTGCTCAGCGAGTCGCCTAACCAGGCCCTGTCTTGGTTCCCCTCGACCATCCAGTCCACAAAGGGATGTGGGGTTCCCTCCACCGGCAGGTGGTATATGAAGGCCCGTCCCTCATTGCTCTCATCGTGGTTGTAATAGGGCACGCCGACGATGACCTCGACCTGGCCGTCGCCGTTGACGTCGCCGGCCGTGCCCACCGAGTAGCCGAAATAGGAGTATCGCTGATCGTCTCCGGCGGCCCAGTCGGGGGTGGTGGAGGGGCCGCTGGCGGAGCCGTAGTAGATATAGGCTTGCGCCTCGTGCGAAGCATCGTCGTCAGGCTCGGGTGCGCCGATGATGACGTCGTCGTAGCCGTCGCCGTTCACGTCCCCGGCCGTCCCCACCGCGTCGCCGAAGTAGTCGTGGGCTATGTCCCCTGTAATCGTCCAGGTAGCGGTGATCGGCAACCCGGCGGAAGAGCCAGCGTAGAGGTTGGCCCGGCCTGCTTCGCCAACGGTAGTGTTGTAATACTCACCGACGATGACGTCGTCGTAGCCGTCGCCGTTCACATCCCCGGCCGTCCCCACTGCCCTGCCCAAGCCAGTCTGATTGCTGGTCTCGACGCTCCAGTCCGGGGTGGTAGAAAGCCCTCCCGCCGAGCCGTGATAGACACAGGCCCGGTATGTAGTAGCAAAATTTCCGTATGCGCCAATGATCACATCGTCGTAGCCGTCATTGTTGACGTCCCCGGCCGTCCCCACCGAGTAGCCAAATTGGGCGTCGGCCTGGTTGCCCTCGGCGGTCCAGTCCGGGGTAGTGGAAAGCCCCCCCGCCGAGCCGTGGTAGACATAGACGCGGCCCTCGTCGTTCTGGCCGTTGTCATATTTCGGCGCGCCGATGATGACGTCGTCATAGCCATCGCCGTTGACGTCCCCGGCCGTCCCCACCGAGTAGCCAAATTGGGCGTCGGCCTGGTCGCTCTCGGCGCTCCAGGCCGGGGTGGCGGCCAGGCCGGATGGGGAACCGTAATAGACGTAGGCCCGGCCTTCGTATTGCTCACCGTTACTGTACATGACCGCGCCGATGATGACGTCGTCGTAGCCGTCGCCGTTGACGTCCCCCGCCGTCCCCACCGAGTAGCCCAGAACCGCCAATCCCTGATCCCCTTCGACGATCCAGGCCTCGGCGACGGAGGGGCCGGCCGGCGAGCCGTAGTAGACATAGGCGCGGCCCGTATACCCCCCTGCACTGCCATTGTACTCGGGCGCACCGACGA
>CAYQTW010000255.1:0-1568 GCA_964420485.1 uncultured Anaerolineales bacterium | reverse complement strand
CGCCGTTCACGTCCCCCGCCGTTGCCACCGAGTAGCCCAACTTTGCCTCGGCCTTGTCGCTCTCGACGGCCCAGCCGGGGGTGGTGGCCAGGGGGTCCACGGTGATGGGGTAGACGGCGTCGGTGGGATCGAGGACGATGCGGATGCTCCCCTCACCCCGGCCCTCTCCCCCAGGGGAGAGGGAGAGGCGGGCGGGGAGGGCGCGGCCAGTGGCGTCGTGGACGCGCAGTTCGCCGTAGCGCAGGACGCGCACGCCGAGGGGAGTGGTGAACTCAACGGCCTCGCCGTCGGGGGTGAGGTGGGGGGTGAGGTCGCCGTCGAGGGCCAGTTCGAGGACGATTTCGGCACCCGTTCCCGGCGGCGGCTCGTGGAGGGTAAAGCCCTGCTCCAGGCCCCGTTCGTCGTTCACATACCACCCGGCAAGGGGAGAGTTGGGGTATTGGTAGGCTATGCTGTTATCGTCGGCGGCGAGGACTGCCGCCCCGACCGACTGCACCGCGTCGGCACCTGTGCTGAGCATAGTCGAAGCATAGCCGTAGCCGGTCAGTGTCAGGCCCCACTCCCAGGGCGGGGTTTCGTCGTCAAAGAAGCGGGGGATGACCCGCACGCCGTCTGGGGTGAAATAGGTGCGCAGGTTGTGGGCACGGTTGGGGGCCTGGTAGGCCGCCTCCACGCCATCCAGGTAGGTCCGCTCCTGCCAGGTAATGCGATACTCGGAGCGGGCAATGTTCTCCTGCACTGCCGCCCACCAGTCGGCGGTGACGCCGGGGACGCCGGACAGTTCTTCTGGCAGATCGTTTTCCACAGCCGGTTGCGCCACCGGTAACGACGGGGGCGAAGGTTGCGCCTGGGCATCGCCCACCACAGGAGAGAGCAACAGCGCCAGGAGCAAGATGTAGATCAAATGTAGCCGGTTCATTCAGCACCTCCTTATGTTGTTTCGGTAGGTTCCACTATGCCCTTCCCAGAACAAAGCGAGAAGAGACTTCTTCGCCCTCCATCGTCTCTCTCACCCCCACTACCTCCACCTCTACACCACAACACCATCTTTCCCCTCGAAGATCCACCCCATAATCTCGCAAAATGCCCTTGACTTGCTCCTTGATTCCCGCGGCAAACGCCGCGTCGCCTCTCCCATAACCTCCAAGTTGGCGAATCACCCCGTCCTGCAACAACTCCGCTCCCCCAAAACGCTCCCAACCGACACCGACCAGGTAGCGCCCAATGCGTTCGGCTACCTCCAAAATGTGCCGCAGGTAAATATGTCCTATTGTACAACAAACTCTCTTTCCATGCGAAATGATTGCCGAACAATGATTATGCGTGCGAACGCCCGCATAATACCCCATCTGACGTTTTACGCCAGCACGCCGTTGCATAAAACCCCTTCCTGATATTTTATCCGTCTATTTGCTCACATATCCCTCCTTCCAGCATTTTACGCGGTGTTCGGGTCGCATAATGCACTTGCCTAATCAAATGAAATTGAGTATAATGTGTTTTTTCTCACGCCAAAACCAGTATACACCAATCAGCCAAAAGGCGCAAGTCGAAAGGTAGTATTGCCT
>CAYQTW010000254.1:0-5360 GCA_964420485.1 uncultured Anaerolineales bacterium | reverse complement strand
CCACCTGACCGCCTAAGCACGGCGCGATAGTGATGTTCTGGTAGTCAAAGATGGCCTATAGTGATTTCAGTTTGAAGCAAGTGAAAGAACAGTTTGGTCTGGGTGAACAGATCGTTGATTTGTTTGGCGACGTACCATTCCATTATGAATACTATCCAGATACAGATATGGTCTACATCGAACTTGCCAGTGGGGTGAGCACAGAGTCCGAAGAAGTTGCGTCCGGCATCGTGCTTGACTTTGATGAACACAACCAGGTTATCGGCATTGAGATTGAGGATGCCAGTATGTCCATTGATCTATCACGACACTGGCTCATTTGAAAAAAACGCCTAGTTGTGGTACACTATACATCACAGCAGAAAGTTCCAAGCAGGAAAAAAAAAGTTCCAGTCGCTCATTAAAAGTTGCGGATTCCGAAATACTCCATTCATCGCCTTCGGGGCGTAGCTCAGTCAGGCTAGAGCGCCCGGTTTGGGTCCGGGAGGGCGCCGGTTCAAGTCCGGCCGCCCCGACTGCGGGCGTTGCAAAATGGTATTGCCCCAGCCTTCCAAGCTGTTGTTGCGGGTTCGATTCCCGCCGCCCGCTCTTAACAACCAAATATCTAGGGCCCATAGCTCAGCGGTTAGAGCAGCCGGCTCAGGGGACAAGGTCAGCTAAGTCCAGGTGCGGGTTGTGAAGCTCAGCGTGGCAGTTCTGGCATACAAGAATGCACTTTCCAACCTCGGCGCGAATGACTTCAAGTCTGCGATTCGACAGCGACCGCATATCCAATTTGAAGTTCTTCTTATCCGTGTCGATGTGGTGAAAGGTCAATGCAGCTAGGTTTTTGCTGTAGCCACACAAGGTACAGCGACCACCAGCAGCGTTCACCAGTTCTAGCTTCCTGGCCAGCCCACGGCTTTTCTGAGCCTCGTAACTTTGGTGGTGTTTGTTCTTACAAGCAGTCGAGCAGAAGCGTGTCTGCCGACCCTTAAGAACAGCCCCGCACACAATGCAGTTAGGGTTTTTATACATAACTGCATTGTATCAGGATATGTTGACCTGTCAAGGGCTGCCTAGGGGGAAACCCTTAGGTGACACTTGTCAAATTCGGGGAAGCCTAAATCTGCGGATAGGGTAATCCCGAGCCAAGCCCCGGTTTTCGACTGGGGAAGGTGTAGAGACTAGACGGCAGGCACCCTACGGGGTGAAGGGATAGTCCAGCCCACAAACTCGAAAGGGGCAGCGAAAGCTGTAGTGGGATGCATAACCGGTCGGTCCGAGGTTCGAATCCTCGTGGGCCCATTTTCTCTCCCTGGGGCGTGGCCAAGTGGTAAGGCAACGGACTTTGAATCCGTGTATCGCAGGTTCGATCCCTGCCGCCCCAGCCTGAGCCATCGGACCCTCTCGCCAGATAACTGAACGTGGCTCGTAATTCGGTGGCCGTGGCACACCCCTCGCGGGTCCGTACCACGGCCACTTTTTTGCTCACAGGAGACACAATATATGAACTTGGCAATCGTGATTCTGGCGGCAGGCCAGGGAACCCGGATAAAGTCCGACCTACCCAAAGTACTACACCCGCTGGCCGGGCGACCGCTGGTCATTTATGCCGTGGAGACGGCGCGGGCGCTGACAGACGCCAGGCCGGTGCTGGTGGTGGGGCGCGGAGCCGATGCGGTGCGAGAAACAGTCGGCGACCATGCCGTCTTTGTCGAGCAGGCCGAACAACTTGGCACAGGCCACGCCGTGCTCCAGGCGCGGGATGTACTTTTTGGTCAGAACGATCTGATATTGGTCACCTACGCCGATATACCGCTCTTGACGGTGGAGACACTGCGCCGGCTGGTGGAGCGGCAACAGGAGAACCCCGGGCCGATCACCCTCCTCACATTTACAAACGACGACCCGCGCGGATTCGGGCGCGTGATGCGGGATGCAAGCGGCGCGGTGGTTCAAATAGTCGAAGATGCAATGGCCACGCCAGAGCAGTTGGCGATCCCGGAACTCAACGCCGGCGTGTACTGCTTCGATGCGGACTGGCTGTGGGCCCACGTGGGCCGCATCCCGCTCAGCCTTCCCAAGCGGGAGTATTACTTGACCGACCTGATCGAAATGGCAATCGTCGAGGGACAACGGGTCGAGGCAGTTGCCGCCGAGGATGCGGCGGAGGCTCTGGGCATCAACACGCGGGTACACCTGGCCCAGGCAGAGCAAGTCTTCCGCCGTCGTATCAACCGGCGCTGGATGCTGGCCGGCGTGACGATCGTGGACCCGGCGACGACGTACATCGAACCCGGCGTGACCCTCGGCCGGGATACGACCGTCTGGCCCAACACGCACCTGCGCGGGGAAACGACGATTGGCCAGGGCTGCCACATCGGCCCCAACACCATCGTCGTGGACTGCCGGATCGGCGATGGCTGCCGGGTACTGGCCTCGGTGCTGGAGCAGGCGGTGATGGAGGATGGCGCCGATATTGGGCCGTTCGGTCACCTGCGGAAAGGGGCGCATCTGTGCGAGGGCGCGCACATGGGAAACTTTGGCGAGATGAAAAACTCGACGCTTGGCCCTGGGGCCAAGATGGGCCACTTTAGTTACCTGGGCGACGCCGAGGTCGGAGCCGGGGCGAACATTGGCGCGGGGACCATCACCTGCAACTATGACGGCGTGCGCAAACACAAGACAGTGATCGAGGAAGGCGCATTCATCGGTTCCGACACAATGCTGGTCGCGCCAGTGCGGGTGGGCCAGGGAGCCAAAACGGGAGCCGGGTCGGTGGTGACACACGACGTGCCCACTGGCGCAGTGGTCTACGGGGTGCCTGCACGGATGCGGAGGGACAAGAGGACAGGGGGACAAGGAAAAAGGGAGACACCGGGATGAAGGAATGGTCACGGGATGAGTTGGTGACCCGGGCGGTGGAGGCGCGGAAGCGGGCTTATGCGCCATATTCGGGCTATCGCGTGGGGGCGGCGCTGCTGGGCAAGTCGGGGCGCGTCTACACCGGCTGCAACGTGGAGAACGCCGTCTATCCCCTATGCACCTGCGCCGAACGCGTGGCGGTCGTGAAAGCGGTCTCTGAGGGGGAGCGGGAATTTGCGGCGCTGGCCGTGGTGACAGAAAACGGCGGCGCTCCCTGTGGCTCCTGTCGCCAGACGCTGCGCGAGTTCGGCCAGGACATCGTGGTGCTGATCGCCGATGCCACGGGCACCTACCGCGAGACGACGGTGGCAGAGTTGCTACCGGACAGTTTCAGCGCGGCAGACCTCGACTAAAGGACAGCGCACCGGCCTGAAAGAGCCGGTGCTGGGCAGGTTCGCAATCCTTCGACAGGCTCAGGACACCGCCCAGCGCCGCCTGTTCACGGCGGCGCTTACCGTCTCCGAGGCAGAACGATCCAGAGGATCACGTAGGGCAAGATGCCCGGCAGGCCGCCTGGAATCAACAGGATCAGAAAAATCAAGCGGAACCACCACGGGCTGAGGCCGAAAAAAGCCCCCAGGCCGCCGCAGACGCCCGCGACTAGGCCATTTTGCCGCCGCAGCTTGTGATTGTCAGTCATTGTCGTGTGTCCTCACGCAAATCTACTTGTCTTTGTCTTCCTTGACCAGCGCCGAGAGGATGACTGTGACCACGCTGACGATGAGTGCGCCCAGGAAGGCGGCCCAGAAGCCGTCCACGTAAAAGTTCACGTGGAACCAGTTGCGAGCGATGACCGAGGCCAGCCACAGCGTGAGACCGTTGATGACCAGGGTAAAAAGACCCAGCGTTAGGATGATTAGCGGGCAGGTCAACAGTTTCAGGAGCGGGCGCACGACGGCGTTGACCAGCCCCAGGATGACCGCCATTACCGCGTAGACGATCCAGGCATTCCCCTCCACGCGGATACCCGGCACGAGCCAGGCGGCCACAAAGAGCGCCAGACTGACAATAACCCAACGGATGAGCAGTTTCATTTTGTCTTTACCTCCTGAATTAAATACGCAGCACAAGCGACCAAGTTGCATGATAGCCGTGACTCTGGGTTTGTCAAGCGCACATTGCCGCAGCGCCACGGTTGGCGCGAACGGCCCGCCGTGTCGTAATCCCTGCCGGGAGGTCGAGTGAGCACAGGCGGGCGGCAAATCGCCAAGGCGGCGACGCTGGTGATGGCGCTCTTTGTCGTTAGCCGCGTGCTGGGGCTGGCGCGGGAAATAGTCATTGGAGCCGCCTTTGGCACCAGCGCCGCGTACGACGCTTACCTGGCCGCCGTGCGTATCCCGGACATCCTCTTCATCCTCATCGCCGGGGGGGCGCTGGGCTCGGCCTTTATCCCCATTTTCACAGACTACTTTGCCCAGGGCAACCCACAGGGGGGCTGGCGACTGGCGAGCGCCGTCATCAACCTGCTCCTGGTGGCGCTGACGGTGGCGGCGGGCCTGGCCTGGCTGAGCGCGCAGGCGCTGGTAGCGAACGTCCTGGTGCCCGGCTTTGAACCTGACCAACAGGCGCTCACCGTCTCCCTGATGCGGACGATGTTGGTTGCTCCCATCTTTTTCGGCGTCAGCGGCGTGGTGATGGGCATCCTCAACGCCCGCCAGCACTTTTTTCTGCCCGCCCTGGCCCCCAGTTTCCTCAACCTCTCTCTCATCGTCGCCGCCTGGCTACTGGCCTCTCGAATAGGAGTGCGGGCCCTGGCCCTGGGATACGTGGCCGGCGCAGTACTGCACCTCGCGGTCCAGTTGCCGGGATTGGTCTGGGTAGGAGCCCGCTACTGGCCACTGCTGACCCTGCGCGACCCCGGCGTGCGGAGGGTGCTGCGACTGATGGGGCCGCGTGTCCTGGGCCTGGCAGTGGTGCAACTCAACTTTTTGGTCAACGTCAACCTGGCCTCGGCGATGGGCGCGGGCGCAGTCTCGGCCATCAACTATGCCTTCCTGATAATGATGTTGCCGCAGGGGGTATTCGCCCAGGCGGTGGGAACAGCCGCGTTCCCCACCTTTGCCGAACAGGTGGCCCGGGGGAAACGGGTCGAGATGCGGAGCACGTTGGCCGCGACTTTGCGAGCAGTCTTTTTTCTCAGCATCCCGGCCACGGTGGGATTGCTGGTACTGGGCCGGCCGTTGGTGGAATTGCTCTTTGAGCGTGGGGCATTCGAGACAACCTCGACGGAGGCTGTGGCCTGGGCATTGGCCTTTTACACACTGGGATTGGTGGGGCACGCCGGGCTAGAGATCATTGCCCGCGCCTTTTACGCCCTGCACGACACGTTCACGCCGGTATGGGTGGGCGGGCTGGCGATGGGGCTCAACGTGGGGTTGAGCTTGACGCTGCCGGGAGTGTTTGCACTGATCGGCCGGCCGCCATACGCGGGACTAGCGCTGGCCAACTCGATC
>CAYQTW010000253.1:0-5392 GCA_964420485.1 uncultured Anaerolineales bacterium | reverse complement strand
CCGGGACGAGACCATCCCCGCTCAATTCATCCACGAGCGCAGTTGGGACGTGGAGGTGCGCTACCGGGGTGACACCGCCCGCCGGGATGACATGCTCAAGAAATGCTGGAAGGCCTTCTTTCCCGGGTCCGACCTTTTTCAGGGCCAGGAAGAACTGAACCTCAACGCCGACTATGTGGATCAGACGCTCATGCGCAGTTACGTCGCTTACGACCTGTTTGACCGTGTGGGCGTGCCTGCCCCACGCGCCGGCTATGCCCGGTTGTACATCAACGACGAGTACTATGGCCTCTTTTCCCAGGTCGAACAGATTGACGAACGTTTCCTGCACCGGCAGGGCATCGAGATGCACGGCAACTTGTACAAACCCTACTACGGCAACCTGGGCCTGGAGGAAGGCGCGTGGTACGAGCATCATTACCCCAAAAAAACCAACCGGCAGAGCGGTCACCAGGATATTATCACTTTTATCGAACTGATCAACTATACGCCCGCCGACCAGTTCCCGGAAGCCATCGCCGAGGTGCTGGACGTCAACGGCTGGCTGGAATGGTACGCCGTCAATATCCTCATCGGCAACTATGAGATGACGAACAAGAACCACTACCTCTACCACGATTTTAGCGCCGGCCGCTGGATGATTTTGCCCTGGGACGTGGACATCTCCTTGGGCCACAACGAGGGTAATCCTTACGGGCTCTTCGACCGCGACATCAGTTGGGACAATCCTATTGACACCGGCGCCGACCCGGCGAGCAAGTACAATCATCTGATTGACCGTATGATGGATGCGCCCGAGTTCCGCTTCTACCATTGTCGCCGCCTGACCGAGTTGATGGCCGATGAATTCAGCCCGGCTGAGATGTTCCCGCGCATTGACGGAACTTTTGCCTACATCCACGACGCTGGCCTGGCCGACCCCAATCGCTGGCGACCGGATGAACTTTACGGTACCCCCGGCTTTGAGGACGGCCCGGACGAACTGAAAACCTACATCACCAACCGCATCCAGTTCCTCAAAGGTGCGATGCCCGCTTTCTGCCCCGACTTGGCAGTGCCGCTCACGGTCAACGAGTTCATGGCCGACAATTCCAGCACCGTCGCCGACGAGGCCGGCGACTATGACGATTGGATCGAGATCCACAACTCTAGTGGCACGTTGGCCTGGAACCTGGGCGGGATGTACCTGACCGGGATCTTGAGCGAAACGCTCAAGTGGCGCATCCCCGACAGCACGCTCATTCCACCGAGTGGCACGCTGATTATCTGGGCCGATGGCGAGGAGGACGAAGGACCACTGCACACCAATTTCACGTTGGACGCGGGCGGAGGGCAGATCGGTCTCTTTGACCGCGATGTCTTTAGCAACGCAGCCATCTCCGTGCTGACCTACACCGCCCAGGCGCCCGATGTCTCCTACGGGCGGATGCCCGACGGCGGCGCGACCTGGCAGTCTTTCACCGCGCCCACCCCTGGCTGGCTCAACTGTGGCCGGCCGCCCATCATCAGCGACACGGCTCACGCGCCGGCCTGGCCCACCAGCAGCGATGCCGTCACCGTCACGACGGTCATCAGCGACGAGGGGGCAGTCACGGTCACGTTGTGGTACCGCACCTTTGCGCCGGGAGCACAACCGCCGGACTATCAATCTGCGCCAATGTATCCAGCCGGTGAGAGTGGGACGAGTTGGCAATTCGTCCTACCCGCTCAAGCGGACGGCACCTGGGTAGAGTACTATGTCGAGGCGCAGGACGAGATGGGAATGGTAACAGTGGATCGGCCCGGCTGGCCCCAGGGAGATTACCGCTACATCGTCGGCTGGCAGCGCCCGCCGCTGTACATCAATGAACTGATGGCGCTCAACACCCGCACGCTGGAGGACGAGGACGGCAACCATGACGACTGGCTCGAAATCTACAACGCCGGGCCGGTGGACATTGACCTGGGCGGGATGTATTTGAGCGAGAACATTGCCAGTGCTACCCAATTCACGATCCTCCCCGGCGCCGTCGTCCCCGCCGGGGGCCACCTCGTCTTGTGGGCCGACGGCGACGGCACGGGCGGCCACCTCAGTTTCAAACTATCCGGCGCGGGCGAGTACGTGGGCCTGTTCGACAGTCAAGCGCACTATTACGCCCCTGTTGACGCCGTCTACTTTCCCCCGCAGGCACCGGACATCTCTTGGGGACGCTTCCCCGGCGGCGGCAACGAGTGGTACGCGATGAACACTCCCACGCCCGGCGCGCCTAACCTGCTGCTCCCCCCGCAGTTCCTCAAAGTGACACGCACGCCCCTCTGGCCCGGCGCGGGCGAGAGCGTGACCATGACCGCTATCATCACCGCCGGCAGCCCCGTCGTCTCCGCCACGCTGTGGTACGATGCCAGAACCGGCTTCCAGGCTGCGCCGATGGTAGGGGCGGGGTCACCCCGCCTCTACACCGCACACATCCCGTCGCAGACCGAGGGCACGCTGGTTGACTATTACCTGGAGGCGATGGACGGCCTGGGCCAGAGGACGTTTCATCCCGCCGCTGCTCCCACGGTCACGCACCGCTACCTGGTCGGTTACGCGCCCCCGGCCGTGCTGATCAACGAATTCCTGGCCGACAACGAGAGCGTCAACCAGGACGAGGCGGGAGGGTACGACGATTGGATGGAACTGTACAACGATAGCACGGTCACGGCAACACTGGACGGGATGTATCTCACGGACCACCTGGACAATCCAACCAGGTGGCAGTTTCCAGCCGGCACGACCATCCCACCGGGCGGCCACCTGCTGGTGTGGTGCGATGATGATGAGGAACAGGGGCCGCTGCACGCCAACTTTAAACTGAGCCGAGAGGGAGAGGAGATTGGCCTCTTGGCCGACGATGCCCACGCCAATGTCCCGCTGGACACCATCGTCTTTGGCCCGCAACTGGAGGACATTTCTTACGGTCGGCGGCCGGATGGAGCGGATACCTGGGATTTTCTCGATTTGCCCACGCCGGGGGCGAGCAATCCATCAGTTTTTTAGCAACTGCTCAACTGACGAAAGGACTATTGTCTATGAACTATACCCAACGCATTTCCACCCAACTGAACCTGCGTCCCCCACAAGTCGCAGCCGCGATTGAACTGCTCGACGCGGGCAACACTCTGCCCTTTGTCGCCCGCTACCGCAAAGAGATGACCGGCAATCTGGACGAAGAGCAACTGCGCCAACTGGTCACGCTCCTGACCAGGCTGCGGGCGCTGGACGAACGGCGCCAGACCGTCGTCGCCTCCATCGAGGCGCAAGGCAAACTCACACCCAAACTGCACCAGCAGTTGCTCGCCGCCGAGACGCGCACCGCGCTGGAGGACTTGTACCAGCCGTACAAGCCCAAACGGCGCACCCGCGCCAGTGCCGCCCGCGACAAAGGGTTGCAGGGCCTGGCCGATCTCATCCTGGGGCAGGAGCGCACGGCACAGACCGTGGCCCAGATCGCCGCGCCCTTTATCACCCCCGACGTGCCCACTGTGGAGGACGCGCTGGCCGGGGCGCGGGACATTGTCGCCGAGACCATCAGCGACCACCCCGACGTCCGGCGACTCACCCGTGAAAAGGCGCTCAAGTGGGGTATGCTCCGCTCCGAAAAAACCGACAAGGGTAAAGACGAGCGCGGCGTCTACCAACTCTACTACGACTTTGAGTGGCAGGTCAACCGGCTGCGTCCCCATCAAGTCCTGGCGATCAATCGCGGTGAGGCCGAAAAGGTGCTGCGGGTGCGCATTGACATTGCCGAACGAGACTGGTTGACGGCCATCAACTCGACCTTTCGCCCCGACTGGAACTCGCCGCTCGCCGACCAACTCACGTTGGCCGCGGATGACGCCGCCCAACGTCTCCTGCTCCCGGCCATCGAGCGCGACGTGCGCCGTTTCCTCACCGGGCAAGCCGGCGCCCACGCCATCTCTGTCTTTGCGGCCAACCTGCGCGCCCTGCTCAACCAGCCGCCGCTGGCCGGATACACCGTGATGGGCATTGACCCCGGCTTTCGCACCGGCTGCAAGGTCGCGGTCGTGGATCCCACCGGCAAGGTGCTGGACACGGCCACGATTTACCCGCACGAACCACAGAGGCAACGGGGCGCCGCCCTCGAAATCCTCGAGGCGCTCATCGCCCGGCACCACGTCACGCTGATCGCCATCGGCAACGGCACCGCCTCACGCGAAACCGAGAAACTCGCCGCCGAACTGATCCGCACTTTGGGGCAGGCGCAAGGCCTGCCCCTACGGTATATTATCGTCAGCGAGGCCGGGGCCAGCGTCTACAGCGCCAGCCCGCTGGCCCGCGCGGAACTGCCCGATATGGACGTCAGTATGCGCGGCGCGGTCTCTATCGCCCGGCGCGTGCAGGACCCGCTGGCCGAACTGGTAAAGATTGACCCGCAGTCCATCGGCGTCGGCATGTACCAGCACGACGTGAATCAGGCTCAGCTCACCGAGGCGCTGGCCAACGTGGTGGAGAGCGTGGCGAACAGCGTGGGCGTGGACGTGAACACCGCGTCACCGGCGCTCTTGACGCACGTCGCCGGCATCGGTCCCAAACTGGCGGCGCGCATCGTGGCCCACCGCGACGCCAACGGGCCGTTCCCCAGCCGGATGGCGCTCAAGAGCGTGCCCGGCCTGGGACCCAAGACTTTTGAGCAAGCGGCGGGGTTCCTGCGCGTCCGCGGCGGTGACAACCCGCTGGACGACAGCGCCATCCACCCGGAAAGTTACACTATCGCCGAGGCCGTGTTGAAACGCGCTGGGCTGGCCCCACAGGCGGCGCCCGCCGAACGGGAGGCCGCGCTGGCCAAATTGCAGGCGCCACAGCGCTTGAGCGCCCTGGCCACCGAACTGGGCACAGGTATTCCCACGCTGGCCGACATTCTCGAACAATTGGCCCGGCCCGGTCGTGACCCGCGCGCAGACCTGCCCGCCCCCATCCTGCGCAGCGACGTACTGACAATGGACGACCTGCGGCCAGGGATGCGACTGAAAGGCACGGTGCGGAACGTGGTGGACTTTGGCGCGTTCGTGGACGTAGGGGTCAAGCACGACGGCCTGCTGCATCGCAGCAAGATACCCGCCAGCGCACTGTTGAAAGTGGGAGACGTGATCGAGGTAAAAATACTAGGGGTGGAAGCGGAGCGCGACCGGATCGCGTTGGGATGGCCGGGTACAGAGTAAGAGTGTTCCAGAAGTTAAAGTATCCCAGGTCATAGCCTGTCATTCTGAACCGGAGCGCAGCGGAGGTGAAGAATCTCGCCTTGGACAGGCGGTTTGGGCACTGTGGCGTGAGATTCTTCGCTTCACTGCGTTCCGCTCAGAATGACACTGGAATGATTATTTGGTTGCCCCACAATATTGAGATGATACC
>CAYQTW010000252.1:0-5412 GCA_964420485.1 uncultured Anaerolineales bacterium | reverse complement strand
TCCAGGCGGCCAACCAGGAAATCGGCACATTGCAAGACGTGGCGGCCATCGGCGCGATTTGTCGAGAGCGTGGCGTGCTGTTTCACACCGACGCCACCCACAGTTTTCCCCGCGTCCCGCTGGACGTGCGGGAGGTGCCGGTTGATTTAGTGACTGTGACGGCGCACCTGATCCACGGGCCGAAGGGGGTGGGCGGATTGTACGTGCGGGAAGGGCCTGCCCTGAGCAAAGCCGAAGGGACGCCGTTGGTCAAGTGGATGGACGGGGGTTTTCAAGAGTTCGACCTGCGGCCCGGAGTGGAGAACATCCCCGGCGCGGTCGGCTTTGCCAAAGCGGTCGAGTTGGTGACGCCGGAGGAGACGGCGCGGTTACAGGGGATGCGCGACCGGTTGATCGAGCGGTTGTTGCAGATTCCACACTCACGCCTCAACGGTCATCCCACGCTGCGGCTGCCCCACAACGCCAATGTGTCGTTCCGTTTCGTCGAGGGGGAGTCGATTCTGTTGCATCTGGACATGCGAGGTTTCGCCGTCAGCACCGGCTCGGCCTGCTTTAGCCGCTCGTTGGAGGCCAGCCACGTCATCCTGGGGATCGGCGGCAACCACGAACGGGCGCACGGCTCGGTGCGTTTTACCTTTGGCCGCTTCAATCAGGACAGAGATGTGGATGCAGTGGCGGATGCAATATCGGACGTGATTGAAAAGTTGCGGGCCATCAGCCCGCTTGGAAAGGAGTAAGTGCAATGCCGTTACCGTATAGTGAAATCGTGATGGAACACTTTCGCCACCCGCGCAACGTGGGGCGCATCGAGGACGCCGACGCCAAGTCAATCGAGGGCAGCCCCGCCTGCGGCGACATGGTGGCCGTCTACCTGAAGGTGGACCCGGAAGAGTTGCGTATCACCGATATCAAGTTCGAATCCTACGGCTGCGCCTCCAACATCGCCACCGGCTCTATCATCACCGAGATGGCCCAGGGCAAGACGCTGGAGGAGGTCAAAGCAATCACGTGGAAGCAGGCGTCCGAGGCGCTGGGCGGCCTGCCGCCGATTAAGACACATTGCTCCGTGCTGGCCATAGACGGGCTGCGGGCCGCGGTTCAGAATTACGAGGAGCGTCACGGGCTGGTCAAGGAGCGCGTGCCGACGACGGTCGAGGTGGTGCGCAAGCGGCTCAAGCGCGTGATGAACCCGGTGGTGGGTCTCGACCTGGTGCGCACCAAACTAGTCGAGGAGATCAAGGTCGCCGAGGGAAGAGTGCGCGTGGTGCTGGCTCTGCCCGCCGACCACCAGTTCGCCGCCAACATCCGCGAGGAGATTATGGAAAAGATCGAGCCCCTGTGGGACGTGGAGCAGGTGATCGTAGAGTTTACAGAGTGAGGTGGGACGATGGCTGAAATCAAGGTTGACGTGCGGGGCGAGACCTGTCCCGTGCCGCTGGTGGAGACGCGCAAGGCGTTGCGCCACGCCGGACCGGGAGACGTGGTCGAGGTCGCCGGCACGCACCCGGCGTCGAAGAAAGAGATCCCAATGGCAGTCGAGGCGTTGGGGTTAGAACTGTTGAGCGTCGAAGGGACAGACACCAATTGGACGATCCGTATCCAGAGTTATCAGACGCCAGGCAGCGACAGTCAATAGACACACTCAAAGGAGACGAAAACAATGTCGAACAAAGCAACGGTGGGCGAACTCTTCGAACTGGCGATTGCGGCAGAAAAAGCCGCCGAGGAACTGTATCGTGGGCTGGGGATCAAGTTCTCCCATCACCAGGAGATAGCGGACTTTTGGAAAGAGTATGCCGCAGAAGAAGCGGGGCACGCCCGGCAGTTGGAGGATATCCGAGACACATTGAGCCCAGACCAACTATCCGCTCTGGCCGATCCCCGCCAGTTGAAATATGCACGCAGGGCGCTTCAATCTCCCGTAGAGAAAAAGTTAAAATGCGTCAAGAACCTGGAGGATGCCTACCAGTTGGCGCACGAGTTGGAGAGTTCCGAGACCAATGCCATCTTTGAATTCCTCATCACCGACTTTTCCGTGGCCAAAAAGTCACACTCCTTCCTGAGAGCCCAACTGGGAGAGCACATTGGCCGGATAATGACCGAGTTTCCGGCGCGGTTCGGTGGCACCGCAAGCCGGCTGGCAATCAAGGCGCTGGAGTGATCGGGACACTACAGCGGATTGAGAAAAGGAACGGATGTAACTGCTCACAGGCTCGCGGCGGACGTGCCGTCCGCTGCTTGAGATGCGGGCGACACACCCGCTCTGAGCAGAGTAGGAGGGAAAAGCAATGGCGGATAAGGCAACCATAATTATTCACAGCGGCGACATGGATAAACTCTACAGCGCGCTGATCGTCGGCAATGGGGCGCTGGCGATGGGCATGGACGTTTCGATCTACTTTACCTTCTGGGGCCTGCAACGGCTGCAGAAGGGTAATCTGGAGAAAGGCCCGCTCTCCAAGATGCACTTGCTGGGCCTGGGCAAGTGGATGATCAAGCAGCGCATGAAAAAAGCCAACGTAGCGCCATTGGAGAAACTGATGACCGACTTTAAAGAACTGGGCGGCAAGATCATTGCCTGCGAGATGACGATGGAGATCATGGGTATCAGCCGCGATGATTTGCGCGAAGACTGGATTGACGAGTACGGAGCCGTGGGGACGTACATCCAGGAAGCGCGCGGGTCGGCGATCACGCTCTTTATCTGAACTTTTTAGAACGCAGATTCACGCAGATTTTCGCAGATAAAAAAAGATCAGCGTGCATCTGCGTCCTACTATCTGTCGGTTCAAGGGATACTAATGCCAACCAAGACATCCAGGGTCGCAGCGCCGACCTGCGTAGATTGCACCGCAAAGGTCCGGGCGCCCATCGGCACCAGGCCAGTAGCGGCGACACAAAATGGCTTTGTACGTTTCGTCTTCTCGGAGCGCGAGACGACACTGGCCGCCGTCGCCGGGCTATTCACGCTGCTGGGACTGGTGTTGGCGCTGGCTGGCGCGCCCGACGGTAGGGGCGCGGTTGCCGCGCCCGCCGCTTTTGTAGCAGCCATCGTCGTGGGCGGCATCCCGGTGGCGCGACACGCCTTTCGGGAAGTGCATCTTTCCCACAGATTGGGCATCAACACGCTGATGGTCATCGCCGTCGTGGGAGCGGCCTTCATCGGCGAGTGGGCCGAGGCGGCGATTGTGGTAGTTCTCTTCGCGCTGGGCGAAGCGCTGGAGGAGTACGCGGCCGAGCAGTCGCGCGGCGCGTTGGAGAGCCTCTTCGACCTGGCCCCACCGGTGGCGCTCAAGATGCTGTCTACCAGCGAGACGCAGGAAACTCCGGTGGAGCAACTGGCCGTCGCCGACCGCGTGCTGGTGCGCCCCGGCGACCGGGTCAGCGTGGACGGGGTGGTGCGCGCCGGGCAGAGCGCGGTGGATCAATCGTCCATCACCGGCGAGAGCGTGCCGGTGGACAAACAACTGGGCGATGAGGTTTTCGCCGGCACGGTCAACCTCAGCGGCGCACTGGAGGTGGAGGTGACCCGCCTGGCCGCCGACAACACCTTGAGCCGTATGCGTGCGCTGGTTCAACAGGCCCAATCGCGCCAGGCGCCAGTGCAGCGTTTCATTGACCGCTTTGCCCGCGTCTACACGCCAGCGGTGGCCGCGACCGCCTTGCTGGTAGCCATCGTTCCCCCGCTGCTCTTTGAGCAGCCATTCTGGGGAGACCAGGGCTGGCTGATGCGGTCGCTGCAAATGCTGGTCATCGCCTGCCCCTGTGCTCTGGTCATCTCCACGCCGGTCAGCCTGGTGAGCGCCATGACCAACGCCGCCTCCCACGGCGTGCTGATCAAGGGCGGGCGTTACCTGGAGGTCTTGAGCCGGGTGCGGGTTTTCGCCTTTGACAAGACCGGCACCCTGACCGAGGGGCGTCCCGTCATCACCGACGTCGTGGACGTCTGCACCTGCGGAGAGTGCCCGGAGGATTGCGGGCTGCAACACGCGGCGGCGGTCGAGGCGCAGTCATCCCACCCGCTGGCCCGGGCGTTGCTGGCGGAGGCGCAGGCCAGGGGAATAGCAGTGCCCCGTGCCCAGGACGTCACCGTGCTGAACGGGCGAGGGATGGAGGGCGCCGTCAACGGCGCAGCGGTCACGGTCGCCAGCCATGTCCACTTTGACCAGTATTTCCCGCACTCGGAGGACGTTTGCCGGTTGGCCGACGAACTGGCCGCCCAGGGCAAGACGGTGATTCTGGTGCGGCACGACGACGAGGTATGTGCGCTGTTCGCCGTAGCGGATACACCACGTCCCGGCAGCCGCCAGGCCATCGCCGATTTGAAAGCCCAGGGCACCATCCACACCGTGATGCTGACCGGCGACAGCCCGGCCGTGGCGGAGGTAATCGCCCGCCAGGTCGGGGTGGACGAGATGCGTGCCAATCTCTTGCCGGAGGAAAAGGTGGCCGCCATCACTGAATTGGCGGAGAGGAGTAGGGGCGACACCAGCGGTCGCCCTCTCGTGGCCATGGTCGGCGACGGCATGAACGACGCCCCGGCGCTGGCCCAAGCCGATGTGGGTATCGCTATGGGCGGCGCGGGTTCGGCCCAGGCGATGGAGACGGCTGACGTGGTGCTGATGGGCGATGACCTGGCCCAATTGCCGTTCATCGTCCATCTCAGCCGCCAGACGAGAGGGGTCGTGACGACCAATATTGTGTTTGCGCTGGCGGTCAAGGCGGTCGTCTTTGGTCTGGCAGCGGCGGGCCTGGCGACGTTGTGGATGGCGATTGTAGCCGACGTCGGCGCGACGACGGTGGTGATTCTGAACGGTATGCGGCTGCGACGGTAGAACACGGATTGCAGGACAGTAACGGATAAAGATATATGGACGAGAAAAAGCAAACGCTAACCCTGCCCGTGCAGGGCATGACCTGTGCCTCGTGCGTGGCTCACGTGGAGCGGGCACTGAAAGACGTGGATGGGGTGGGCGATGTCAACGTCAACCTGGCGACGGAGCGGGCGGTGGTCATCGTTGACCTCAAACTGGTTCCCCTGGCCCGTCTGGTGGACACCGTGCGCGATACGGGCTACGACGTGGTCACCCAAACCGTCAGCCTGCCCATCGGCGGCATGACCTGCGCCGGTTGCGTGGCTCACGTGGAGAAGGCGCTGGCAAAGACGCCCGGCGTGCTGAACGTCAACGTCAACCTGGCGACTGAGAAAGCCGCTGTGGAATACATCCCCACTGTGACCGGCCGGCCTGATTTTCGCCACGCCGTGGCCGAGGCGGGCTACGAGGTGTTGTCCACGGCAGAAGAGCAGGCAGAAGAGGAACTCTCCCGCGAGGTGCGCAAGATGCAGGAGACCCGCCGGCGAATGTTCCTGGCCTGGGTCTTTACCGGCCCCATCATCCTTTGGATGCTGCC
>CAYQTW010000251.1:0-5432 GCA_964420485.1 uncultured Anaerolineales bacterium | reverse complement strand
CGGTAGGGGCGACCCTCGCGGTCGCCCGCGATGGGGCAGGGGCAAGGGCAGGGGCAAGCCCTGCCCCTACCGATATCGAATGGGTCATCCCCAAACCGCAGAAGGTAAATCCCAACCCATCGTTGGGCGACGTGGTGGGAGCGTTCAAATCGTTGGTGTTCAAAGTCTACCTCGATTGGATACAAACCCACGATCCGGCGCGGAGGGCGAAATTCTGGCAGCGAAACTATTACGAACACATCATCCGCAACGAACGCGTGTTGCGGGCCATTCGTCGCTACATCCGACAGAACCCAGACAATTGGGGGCTAGACCGCGACAACCCCGATAACATCCGCCATCTCTCCCCGCCCAAGACGGTCGAGGAGTATGTGCGAGAAGCACTGATGAGCGACGAAAACACCTGACCACCGATACCGGTAGGGGCAAGGCTTGCCCTTGCCCTTGCCCTTGCCCTTGCCCTTGCCCTTGCCCTTGCCTCATCGTGGGCGACCGATGTGATTTGGGCGACCGATGTGATTTGGGCGACCGCGAGGGTCGCCCCTACCACAATTTACGACAAAGAGTTTGAGGAGGCGACTATGCGCGTACTAAAAGTGGTGGCGGAAGGACTGACCACGTCCTTTCGCTACCCACATTTTATGCAGCAGATCCACCCCAGTTTCCAGATGCCACCGCCGGCGACCATCTACGGCCACATCTGTAGCACGTTGGGGGAGTGGTTCGACCCAACTGGCGTCCAATTCGCCTATCACTTTACCCACCAGGGCCAGGGCCGGAATGTTGATCTTGAGCACATCATCGTGCTGAGCCCGTCAGGCGGTTATCTGCCGGGCACAAAAGTCCCCAAGGTTCTGCAGGGCAAAGTCAACCCCTTTGAGCGCGAACTGCTTTTCCAACCCCGGCTGACACTGTACGTCAACCGGCCTGAATGGGCGCCGGCCTTTCGCAGCCCGCATTACGCCGTGGTGTTGGGCCGCTCACAGGACCTTTGCACTTATACCCACGTCAGTGTGGTCGAGTTGGAGCAGGCGGGCTGCGCCTACTTTGAGCACACGCTGGCGCCGCACGAGATGGCACTGCGGACGTTGCGCGGCGTGACTGTGCTGATGCCACGCTACCTGGACTATGCCCGCAACAGGACACCGATCTTTGGGCGCTACGTGGTCATCGGCAAACGGGTGATGAGCGACAAGTTCGTCCAGTTCGGCGACCGGCCCAACGGACCTTACTGGGTGGACCCGACCACGTCCGAGGTGAAAGGCGCACACCTGGGATTGGCCTTTCTCAGTTTCACTGGAGACGACGGTGACCACTTTACGTTGGCCTGACTGGCTGGACGACGTGTGGGCCAAGAGCGCGAAAAAGGACGCGGGCGGCCAACCGGAGAGCCTGGCGCAGCATACCTGGTACGTGCTGGAACGGCTGGCCGAGTTGATCCGCCTGCGCCCCGATCTGCCGCAGACACTCGGCGTCCCGCGCCTGTGGCACATTTTGTTCTGGGCGGCTTTTCTGCACGACTTTGGCAAGGCGGCCACTGGTTTCCAGGCCCGGTTGCGCGGCGGCGAACGCTGGCCCCACCGCCACGAGGTGTTGTCGTTGGCCTTTCTGGACTGGATCGCCGACGGGTTGACGTCCGACGAGCAGCCCTGGGTAGCGGCGGCCATCGTCTCACATCACAAAGACGCCGCCGAAATCCGGTGCCTCTACGCGCCGCCCGACGATCCCGACGATGACCAACTGATCGCTCGAGTGGCCGAGATGGATGAGGCGACGCTGCGCGGTCTGTGGCGCTGGCTGGCCGAGTGTGCTGCCGCCTGGGTGGATGACCTGGGATTGGGCCAGGCCGGTGTCACCCCGCCGGCCCTGCCCGACCAGGATGGCGCGGTGGCAATGGTGCAACAGCGAGGTGTGGCCCGTATCCGGCACTGGCTCAAGGTTTACCGCCGCTTTGTGCGCCGCATCGAACGCAGCGACGAGCGAGCGCTGGTCATTGGCACGCTGGCGTTGCGCGGGCATCTGGTCAATGCCGACCACAGTGCCTCGGCTCACGCCGGCCCACTGCCCCGTGCCACGTTCGACGCCGATGCCATTTTGTCCAGCCGGGGAATCCCACGCGACAAATTGTTTGAGCACCAATCAACAGCGGAGGTGACCGACGGTTCGGCGCTGTTGACCGCGCCGACCGGCAGCGGCAAGACCGAGGCGGCA
Source organism: uncultured Anaerolineales bacterium (assembly GCA_964420485.1). Lineage (GTDB taxonomy): Bacteria > Chloroflexota > Anaerolineae > B4-G1 > B4-G1 > CAYQTW01. Next base: position 3,221 of record CAYQTW010000251.1, on the reverse strand, counting down.
CTGCTCTGGGCCACACACCAGGCAGCAATCAGCGGGGGACTTGCGCGCCTGTTTTACACGTTGCCCTACCAGGCCAGTATGAACGCGATGAAGATACGGCTGGAGAAGAGTTTCCCCGGCAAGGTCGGCTTGCAACACGGGCGCAGTTTGCTGGCGTTGTACCGGATGTTGATGGAACACGACTATGACCCAAAAGAAGCTGCCCGAAAGGCCAAATGGGCGCGTGACCTGGTCAAACTCAACTATCCGCCGGTGCGCGTGTTCAGTCCCTACCAGATGCTCAAGGGCATGTACAGGCTCAAGGGGTACGAGGCTATGCTGACCGACTATCACGGCGCGGCGTTCATTTTCGACGAGATCCACGCTTACGAGGTCAAGCGGCTGGCGCTGATCCTCAAGACTATCGAGTACCTGGCGCGAAACTATAATGCCCGTTTCCTGGTGATGTCGGCCACCTTCCCCACGTTGATCAAAGGTTGGCTGTGCGAGGCGCTGGGCGATCCGGCGGAAATTGTCGCTGAACCGGCCCTGTTCGACGACTTTAAGCGCCATCGCCTGGTACTGCTCGAAGGCGAACTTTTATCGGATGAGGGGCTGGCGAGCATCGCCGCCGACGCCAGGGCGGGCAAGTCGGTGCTGGTGGTGTGCAATCTGGTGGACAGGGCCCAGGCCGTCTACCGTGAACTGAGTGGGCGGCTGGAGGCAAGCGGCATCCTTGTCGAGTTGCTTCACGGGCGCTTTACCGGGCGTGACCGGCTGGACAAGGAAAAGTTGGTACGGGAGACCACCGGTTCGACCAGCAAGCAGCGCCGGCCCATCGTGTTGGTGGCAACTCAGGTCGTCGAGGTGAGTCTGGACATTGACCTGGACACCATCTACACGGACCCGGCCCCGCTGGAGGCGTTGGTGCAGCGCTTTGGGCGGATCAACCGGCAGGGAAAGCAGGCCGGCTTGGCCCCAGTTCACGTTTATCGCCAGCCGGACGATGGGCAAAAGGTATACGACGAGGCCCTGATCGCCGGCACGCTGGCGATTCTGGAGCGAGAGGATGGCAGAGCGCTCGACGAGAGCGGTATCGGCGGGTGGCTGGACGAAATCTACAGTGGCGAGGTAGCCAGGCATTGGCAAGAAAAGTACACCATCACCGCTGACGAGTTCGAGGCCATCTGTGTCCAAACTTTGTGCCCCTTTGCTGCCGACGAGGGGTTGGAGGAACAATTTTATCGGGCGTTTGATGGTCTGGAAGTGTTGCCCATATCGTTGTACGATGAGTATGAGAAGTTGAAGGAGGAGGAGCCCATTCGAGCCAACGAGTTGTTAGTGTCCATCAGTTGGGGACGCTATCATGCACTGAACAACGAGGGACGGGTGTTGCCCCGCGAACGTAGAGAGCCCTACGTCGTCAAGGCAGCGTACAGTTCAGAGGTTGGGTTGAGTTTTGGCGAGCCGGTGGAGGAAAAAGATGATCTCTGGGACTAGAATATCTATGGATAATTTCACCGCCCACCGTCTGCGCTTTGTCACCGAGGCGCAGAGTATAATCGAATTGAACGAACACCAGGGCTCGGCCATTCGCGGTTCGCTCTTTCACGCGCTGCGGAATCGCTTTTGCGGGAATAAGAGGGCAGACGAGTGCGCCAACTGCCCGCTGGTCGCCACGTGCCCCGTCGCCACGCTGGTCAGCACGTTCAGACCGGGGGGCGAGCGGGGCCGTGACGTGCCGCGCCCGTACACAATCCAGCCGCCGCTGCCCGGCGCAGGTGGACACCTGTTCGACCTCCCCGACGGGCGTGCTGTCTTTCGCTACGCGCCGGGGGAGCGGTTCGAGTTCGGTCTGACGCTCTATGCCCAGGCGTTGCAATTGTTTCCCTACATCATTCTGGCGGTACACGGGTTGGAGCAAGGGGGTATCGGGCGCAAGACGCAGCAGGCGCATGGCCGCTGGCTGCGGGGCACTTTTGCCATTCGAGAGGTGTGGGCGGAGAATCCGCTGACCGGCGAGCGCCAGCCGGTGATGGGGACGGATGACAGGATGGTTCAGATCCCCGACATTCCCATCACTCATCGGCAGGTTTGCGAGTCGGCGAGTCGGCGAATCGGCGAGTCGGCGAGTCGGCGAGTCACGATACGATTTCTGACGCCGACGCGCATCGTCGAGCACGGCCATCTGCTCAAGCCGCATCGTTTCCGCTTCCAGCCCTTCTTCCAACGTTTGATGGAGCGATTGGAGTCGTTGAGCCGGAATTTCTCCGACACGCCCTTGCGCTTCGATGATCCCAAGGGGCTGATCGAGGCCGCCGGGCGCGTGCGGGTGAGCGATAATGGCCTTGTCTGGGAAGAGTTGCGCAGTTACTCTACCCGCCAGCGAAAGGACACACCCACCAGCGGCTTGTTGGGGACGGTCACGCTGGAGGTGGATGATTGGTCGCCTTTTCTGCTCTGGTTGGTGTGGGGGCAGTTTGTCCACGTGGGGAAGGATGCAGTCAAAGGAAACGGGTGGTATCGAGTCGGCGAGTCGGCGAGTCGGCGAGTCGGCGAAGGGGAGGTAGACGATGATGTATGAGGAGTGGGAGACGGAGGTGCATGAACGGGTGAAGGGGAGCCAGTGTGGCAGTTCCTGGGCTACCGCAAGGCGTTGTTCTGGTACGATTTGGTCTGGCAGGATTGTGAAAAGTTAAAGCGCGACTTGCGGGGGCGGGCTGTGGCGCAACAGTTGATCCGCAGCGCAGGCTCAATCAGTGCTAACGTCGAAGGAGGACACGGACGTAGGGCAATCGCTTTTATCCTGATCTCTTGCCCATTTGTCATTCTGAGCGACCGTAGGGAGCGAAGAATCTCGATTTCGCCGCGCAAAGAGGAGATTCTTCGTCGCTTCGCTCCTCAGAATGACAGTTTGGAGCGACTCAAAATATAAAAGCGATTGCCCTAGACACGGATGCGGTTACGGTAAACAGCGGAATTGGTTCTTTACCAATGTCATCAAGAGATGAGAACCAGACCTGCCAGGTTTTATGAGGCACTTTCGAATGGAAATACACTGTTAATCGTGTCGAATCTCGCTCACAAAAGCTTTGGCGGAAACCTGGCAGGTCTTTCAATCGTATCATCTCAATATTCTGGGGCACTTTTAACGTAGCCGCGCTTTCCATAGCGCGTTATGCCCGCGAGGTATGGAAACCTCGGCTACATTGCCCCACTTTATTGAGCAGATACTTTCAATC
>CAYQTW010000250.1:0-5443 GCA_964420485.1 uncultured Anaerolineales bacterium | reverse complement strand
CCCGCGAGGTATGGAAACCTCGGCTACATTGCCCCACTTTATTGAGCAGATACAGGACACTTTTACGGATGCGCTAACTTGTTGGCGTTTTTGGCCGACAAAGATGCGGTTTGCGCTGTTGGTTTGGGCAACAAGTTGCGACATCCGGAATTAGTGCGTTTGGCAAAAAGTGTCCGGCAGCGAGACCTGACAAGAGCCTTATCTACTATCCAGGAGGGGAAAAATGAGTGTACATCTCGGAGTTCGTCGTGAGGACAAGAATATCTGGGAGCGCCGCGTGCCCATCACCCCGGAGCACGTGCGCCAACTGCAGGAGGAACACGACATCAAAGTCTGGGTACAGCCGTCAGAGATCCGTGTCTTCCGTGACGAGGAGTTCGTCCAGGCCGGCGCCCGGGTTGAGGAGGACCTTTCTCCGTGCCCAGTCGTCTTGGCCGTCAAAGAAATCCCGGCCCACTTTTTCCGGCCGGGCCATACCTACGTCTTTTTTGCCCACGTTATCAAGGGCCAGCCGTACAACATGCCAATGCTCTCTGCGTTGCTGGAACTGGGCTGCCAGTTGATTGATTACGAAAAGGCGACTGACAAGCAGGGCCGGCGGCTGATCTTTTTCGGCCGCCACGCCGGGCTGGCGGGGATGATTGACACGCTGTGGGCCCTGGGGCAACGATTGGACTGGGAAGGTATCCCCAATCCCTTTAGCGACCTGCGCCAGACCCGCTACTATGACGGATTGGATGAGGCGAAGGCGGCAGTGACGGCGGTCGGGGAGCGCATCGCTCGGGAGGGGCTGCCGGAGCAGATCACACCTCTCATCTGTGGCTTTGCCGGTTACGGGAACGTCTTTCGCGGAGCCAACGAGATCATTGAACTTTTGCCGGTGCGGGAGGTTGAGCCCCGCGAGGTCGCCGCTGTGAGCCAGAGCAGCGACTATGCCCGCGACGTGGTCTACAAGGTGGTGTTCAAGGAGAAGCACACGGTCGAGCCTGTCCCCCCGGATGCCCGCTTCGAACTGCAAGACTATTACGACCATCCCGAGAAATACCGTCCCGTGTTCAACGCCTACCTGCCCCACCTGACGCTGTTGGTCAACTGCACCTACTGGGAGCCCAAGTACCCCCGGCTGGTGACGAAGGCTGACGTGAAACAACTGTATGGGGAAACAGAGCCGCCGCGCCTGCACGTCATCGGCGACATCAGTTGCGACATTGAGGGGGCCATTGAGAGCACGGTCAAGTGCACCGAGCCTGGCGATCCCGTCTACGTCTACGACCCCTTCGAGGACCGCGCCGTTGACGGGTTCGAGGGCCGGGGGCCGGTGGTGCTGGCGGTGGACATCCTGCCCAGCGAGTTGCCCCGCGAGGCATCGGAATATTTTGGCGACGTGTTGATGCAGTACATCCCCGCCATCGCCCGGGCCGACTACAGCGTGCCCTTTGAGAAACTGGCCCTGCCGCCAGAAATAAAGCGGGCGGTCATCGTCTACCAGGGGGAACTGACGCCCGATTATCGCTACCTGGAGGAATTTCTGCCATAAATTCCCTTCCTCGTCCCCAGAGAGGGAGGCAGGAGAATTAGGAAGCGGAAACTTGACACAGCCAGAGCCGTGGTGTATGATACCCGCGTTGCCAATGGCAGGCCTTGAGCATCTGGAAAGGACAGACGGGGCTTGACACGCCGGGCTACCGCTCGCTCTGGAATGTTAAATTTGTCGGCCAATCAGGACCTATCCTTTGGTGATTTGGGCCCTAAAATTCCACATGGCCGACGAAAAGTTCGATGTACCCCAGGCCGGTCTGACACTCGCATGATCCTGGAGGGAGAAATCAACCTGACCGGCGTTCACATCCCGGTGTTGCCAGAGATCTATGAACCGGTGTTGGGGGAACTGGAGCGGTTGGGAATCGTTTGTGAAGAGGAGAAAGTTGCTCGAGGTGTAGCGCCGTCGTGTGCTAAAGCAACTCGCAGGGCAGAGAGCCACTTTATCAACCGTACACCCCTCGATACTCCTCCGGCAATAGTTCGGCGATGCGGTGCATGATGAGGTCGGTGTACTCGCGCAATTTCTGGCTGCGCACCCGGCCGCTCTCGGGCAGACGGAAGGGCTCGCCGACAACGACGCAAAGATGGGTGCGACGCAGTCGGGGCAGGTTGTGCTTGATCTGCTCGGTGCCGGTCAGTCCCACCGGCACGATGGGCACGTCAGCGCGAGTGGCCAGGTAGGCTACGCCAGTTTTGCCTTTCTGCAGTGCGTAGGTGCCGCGGGCGCGGGTGCCCTCCGGGGCCATTCCCAGCACCTCCCCGCGCTCTAGCACATCTAATGCTTCCTGCAACGCATTGCGATCCACCTCGCCTCGCCGCACCCATATTGAACCCACTGCTGTTAGCAGAGGGGCATAGAATGGGTGGCGCCTGTATTTGGCTGCGGCGAAGGCACGGGCCGTGTGCGGGCATACGGTCATCAGCAATGGGGAATCGAAAGTGGCCAGGTGATTGGTCACCATGATGTACGGTGGTTCGGGAAAGTTATCCAGCCCGATGCACTCCCGACGGGAAATCAGGCCCAAGATGAGGTTGACGACAGCGCGCAAGATGCGGTACAGCACAGATATCCTCCCACTGGGGTTTATTCAGCCGGGATGCGGCTCTGCGCGATGACGTTGAAATCGGTGGGGGCGTCACCGTGGTAGGTGAGCAACAGGGTGAACGGCGCTGTCGCACCGGGCGCAAGCGGGCCCTCGCTCTCTACTGTCCCTTGTCGGAATCCGGTGACTCGTCCCTGGGCGTCGTAGGTCGTCACGATGACGTTCACGTCACCGGCGGTCTGCTCTGCGCTGTCATTCCGCACTATGCCGCTCACCTGGAACTGTGAATCGGCAGGGTGGCCCTCTACCTCGGTCACGGTGATTGGCACGTAGGCGGCGGCTATTGCTCCGGCCGCCTCGCCGCGGATGATCGTCACCTGTGGGCTGGCCCAGGTTGCGGGCGGGGCTGTGAACAGAATGCGGAACGGGGAGCGGCTGCCAGACGGGATCAGGTCCGCTGCCGCAAAAGCATCTCCGGATATCAGCGCGGCCCCCGTGCCGTCGTGGAGGGTGACGCGCACCAGCACATTGGTCAAAGTGAGAGCGGTGGTGTTGGTTATCTCACCCAGACATTCCAGACCGCCGACAGGCGTTTCGTAAAAGGCGACGGCTTGCACGCTAAATGGCAGCGGCGTGGGAGTGGGCAATAGCAGTCCGGGTGTGGTTTCGGTCGTTTCCTCGCCGATGGGGATGACGAGTTCCTGACCGATCTGCAGCAACAGGGGGTTCTCGATACCGTTGACCGCCTGGAGCGCCTGCAGGCTCACCCCGTACTCGTAAGCAATGCTCAACAGCGTCTCCCCTTCCTGGACGACGTGAGTGACGGGCGTAGGAGTGATGGTCGGTGTCGCAGTGGCAGCCAGTGGGAGGAGCGGCGCCGTTGCAGTTGGGAAGAGCGTGGGTGTGGACGCTGCCGGTGCAGGAGTTGGTGCGTTGGCAATCGTGGACGGCGTGACGACGGTTGGCTGTGGGGTGATTACCTCGCCGCAGGCCGGCAGCATTATCAGCGCCGCCATTGCCAGAAAAATACATCGGATGAAAGGAATATTCAGATCAAGCATCGTCTTCTTCGCTCTTACGCATTACGCATTAGATTATACCACATCCACCGCCACACGCTAGCGGCGAGGTATAAAGAAAAAAAAAGACCAAGAGGCTGGAATCGCATACCCTGCTTTCCCCTCTTGGTCACAACGTTTCGGAAACAGAGCGGGCGACGAGACTCGAACTCGTGACCTTCTCCTTGGCAAGGAGGTGTTCTACCAACTGAACTACGCCCGCTTGAGACAATAACATTATACCATAGGTTCTAAAGCGTGCAAGTCTGGAAAGAGCCCCAATGTCATCAAGATTGTAAAGACCTGCCAGGTTTCCGCCAGAGCTTTTGTGAGCCAGATTCGACACGATTGACAGTGTATTTCCGTTCGAAAGTGCTTATAAAACCTGGCAGGTCTGGTTCTCATCTCTTGATGACATTGGAAAGAGCCCACATTGCTCGCTTGCAGTTTATCGCCAAACAGCCTATAATTACGGCATCGCCATACGAGGAGCGGACAGTATGCCCACCGAACAGACCAGCCCCACCGGGGAAGAAATGCCCGAGTCCTTTGCCGACCAAGAAGTGAATCCAATGGCGCAGATGCTGGACCAGTATCTTTTCATCAGGCGTCTCGAGCGGGGACAGATCGTCAAAGGGACAGTCATCCGCGCTGACCCCAACGCGGTTATCGTAGACGTCGGCGCCAAGTACGAGGGCATCGTGCCGGGGTACGAGTTGGAAAAAGTGTCGCCGGCCGACCGAGATGCTATCCAGGTGGGTGATGAGGTATTGGTTTACGTCGTAGACCCGGAAGATGACAACGGTAGCATTATCCTCTCGCTCGAGCGCGCCCAGATAGCCCGCGATTGGAGCGCAGCGCAGCATCTCTTTGAAAGCCAGGACATCATCGAAAGCCAGATCACCAATTGCAACAAGGGTGGCGTGACTGTACACGTTGGCAGATTGCGTGGCTTTGTGCCGGGTTCGCAGTTGGATTCCTCGCGTATTGCTGCTGCCGGTCAGCCATCTGCCGGCTCAAGCGGCGAGAACCGTTGGGCAGCGTTGGTCGGCCAGACCCTCAAACTAAAGGTCATCGAAGTTGACCGGGAGCGCAACCGACTGATTCTCTCTGAGCGGGCCGCTGTACGCGATTTGCGCAAGAGCCAGCGCGAGAAATTGTTGAGCGAATTGGCTGAAGGAGATGTGCGCCGGGGTCAGATCATTAATTTGGCCGACTTTGGCGCTTTTATTGACCTGGGCGGAGTGGATGGGCTGGTGCATCTGTCCGAACTCTCCTGGAAACGCGTGGCGCACCCGCGCGAGGTAGTGGAGGTGGGACAGGAGATTGAGGTCTATGTGCTGGGGGTGGATCGAGAACGCCAGCGGGTGGCTCTGAGTCTCAAGCGATTGCAGCCTGATCCCTGGGTCTCTGTAGAAGAGCGCTACCAGGAGGGGCAATTGGTCAAAGGGGTCATCACGCGCCTCGCCAAGTGGGGCGCTTTTGCCGGCATCATTGGCGACGAGGCTATCGAGGGGCTGATCCACGTATCAGAACTGGACTACGGTCCCGTCGTTCATCCCCGCGACATAGTCCAGCCTGGGCAGGTCGTCACGCTGCGTGTGATCAGCGTGGATGGGGCGCGCCACCGCATGGCGTTGAGTCTCAAGCAGGTAGCCTCAGGAGAAGCCCCGGAGCAGGAGTGGAAGGCGGCACTCGCGGACGAACAGCCCGAGTCTGCCAGTTCTCTCTCGGCCGCGCTTTCTGAGGCCATGGAGTCTTTAGAGGATACAGGGGAAGATGTACCGTAGCCGAGTTTTC
>CAYQTW010000249.1:0-5449 GCA_964420485.1 uncultured Anaerolineales bacterium | reverse complement strand
TCGCCTTCGGCGTGGATGTTGTGGGTCTGGAAGACGCCATCGGTGGTGATCCAGTTGGCTCTGCCGGCGGCGTTGTCCGCTTCGTAGGTGTCGGGCACGGTGTCACAAATGTCCACCGTGTGCTGGGCATCTCCGTCGCCACCGGCGTAGGTGCTCTCGTTGCCAGCGTTGTCGCGGGCGCGGGCGCGGAAGTAGTAGGTGTGGCCGTCCAGACCGACGAAGCGGGTGTAGGTCTCGGTGGTGCTGATAGCCAGGTCAGTCCACGCGCCACCTGCGCCATCCCGGTATTGCACGTCGTAACTGGCGACACCGGACAGATCGTCTGAGCCGTACCACCGGACGTGGAAATCCCTGAAGGGGGCATCCCCGTACATCGGCGAGAGGCTGACGGTAGTGGTCGGCGGGGTGCTATCAATGCCCAGGTTCCACACTGCTGCACCGGTCCAGTTGCCGACCCAGTCGAAGGCCCAGATGTAAAAGGCGCCGCCTTGCTGATCAGCCAGGCCGCTGGCGTCAAAACCCCAACTCCAGCCGTCTCTGCTATCCTGGTCCGCGCCGAGCCACTCCCAGTCCGAGTTCTCCCAATCGGCGTCGTGCCACAGGAACTCGACGCGATTGATGCCGCTCTCGTCATCGGTGGCAGAAACGGTGACTGTCACCGTCGCCGGATCGAGCCAACTGTCGGTGGTAGGCGATGTAACCTGGGCGGAGGAGGGGTTGGCGTCGTCGGTCAGCAGATGGATGGTGTAAAAGTGATCGGCGTCACCGACCGAAGGGTGATTCCAGGCTTTCACCTTGATGTAGTACGTACCATCGTGCGGCAACTGGTAGCCGAGCAGCGAGTCTTGCACCTCAGCCAAAATCTCGTCATCGTGCTCGGCCAGGACGCTCGCCCCGTCGCTGTCCAGCAGGAAGACATAGGAGTCCAACAGCGATCCGTTGACTTTGGCGTCAATGTCTACGACGACCTTGTCGCCCTCCGTGCCGGTGAAGGTGTAAAAGTCATAGTCGCCGCCGGGGCAGATGTCGGCGCTGAACGTCTGGCCGTAGGCGATGACCGTAGCCTCGGCCGGGGTATCGTTGGGCTCGTGGCTATCGGCGCAAGCGGGTGGCGGCGCGGTGGAGATGTCAAAGTCGTCTACGTACCAGCCGCGATAGTCGTTGTGGTATGCGTCGAGCGTATCAAAGTGGAATCGCACCTGGACGACGTGGCCGGCATAGCCTGACAGGTCAATGGCCGGGCTCTGGAGCCACCAGTTCATTGGGTCATCGGATAGTTGCAGGACGTTCTCGAACGGCCCATCGTCGACCGAGATTTGCATCCAGCGTTGGTCCAAACCCGGCCCCTGTGTTTCGGTCTCGTACCGGTACCAGAAACGCAGGTAGTAGCCGGTGGAGGGAATGTAGACGGGCGGCGAGGTCAGGTTGCCCGAGTTGGCCGCGCCGGTGTCATAGTCCCCGGCGGCATCCTGTCCATACCACCAACTGTGCAACCCACTATGGCTTTCAGGGTAAGGGCTGCTCGCATCCACTTGATGCCATAGGCCGGTGGCGGTCCAGTCATTGCTGCCGCTTTCCATGTCATCGGCATACGGGGCACTTGGGGTCCAATAGAACTGGTGCTCCCAGACGTTGTTGCTCTCATCAGATTCGGCGACAGTGTCGTCCGGGTCGGTGATCAGTTGCACGGTGTGCCAGCCCGGCATGGAGATAGTCACGGCCCAGTCATCAAATCCACCACTCCAGCCAGCGCCATAGTTGGAGTAGGGGTAGCGCACGTACCTGGTATCTCCCACCCAGAGTTCTACGTGAAAGTTCCCTGAGGCAATCGCGTCGCCGCTGTTGATAAAGTGCCAGTCGAAATAGGTGGTCTGACCGGCAATCAAGGTATTGACCTCGTGCGTGCCTGCAACCGAGGAAGGTACGACCGGATAAGGGTAGCCAGACGGGGTATAGGGTCGCAGATCAGGCTGGGGTGGTACACACGGGGGCGTGGTGACGTTGACGGTGTTGCTGGCGTCGGATTCGGTACTACCCCGGAACGCTTTGACGTAGTAGGAGTAACCGGTGTTCTCGTTGAGGCCAGTGTCCTGGTAACTGGTGGTGTTCGCCCCCACCTGATCCGCGTAGGAGCCGTCACGGTAGATCTTGTAGCCCTCTTCGTTGCCCGAGTTGTCGTCCCAGTATAGGTTGATCTGGCTGCAGGAGGCGGTCTGGGCGCTCAGGTTAGAAGGCGCGGCCGGCTTCACGGTGAACGTCCAGGTGTCGCTCCAGCCGCTCTCGCCGGTGTCGTTGCGGGCCTTGACGCGCCAGGAGTAGGTGTAGCCGGCCCACTGGGAGCCGATGTACCAGGAAATGCCGCTCTGCCAGCCCGAGTTCAGCGTGCCGGCCGGCCCGCCCCAGTACTCGGCATAGTATTCGGTCGCGTTGGCCGCGCTGTTCCAGGCCAATGTGAGACTTGTACCTTCGTCGTGAACGCTGCCATTGCCAGGCGATTGCAGGGTCGGGGCTGATGGGGGCTGTGTGAGCGATTGGACTCTGACCGAGGAGACCTCGTTGGCGCCGATATGATTGTCGCCCAGGTTGGAATCGTCACCGGTGAATGTCTCACAGCGACCCTGATAGTCGTCGTGTTGGCACAGAGTAGCCTGGACGTTGCTGCCGACCTTGATAGACTCGGCGTTGTCGTTACCCAGGTCGCCCAGGTGACCGGGGTTGGGGTAATCCCCGATGTCCAGGGTGACACAACTGCCGCCGTAGCCGGTGTCCGCGTACAGGGCTACCTGGTCGGCGTTGGGGTTGCAGGAAGCGGGACACGAGGTGCTATGGAATGACTCGAACGATGACACCTGGTTGTCGAGGGAACCGCCGTTCTCAAAAGTGTCGTCTGAAAAGTTGGAGTCATCACCGGTGAAACACCTGCTGGATCCGCCACGGTCCGAGTGCTCGTACACGCGGGCCGACCAGCCCGACTGGAGCCGGATGGACGAGGCAACGTCGTTGAACCCGTCGCAAACGTTGGCCCAACCTTCGCCGGTTAGCGCACACCAACTGCCGTTATAATCGGGGTGCTCGTACAATGTAACGGGGTACTGTGGGCCAGAACTGCAATCGCTGTTGTCAAAAACCTCGAACGAGGAAACACTGTCATTCAGGTTGCCCCCGCCGTCATACGAGTCCCCGCCCAAGTCAGTGTCGTCCGAGTTGCGACAGACCGAAGCGCCGCTGCGGTCGGAATGTTCGTACAGCCGCACCGACCAGCCGGAGGGGACACGAAGGGAAGAAGCCTGGGCGTTGAAAGAGCCAGGCACGTTCTGCCAGCCGGTGCTGCTCCGAAGGACATAGCCGCTTCCCTCTCCCTCCCCGCCACAGTCATAGTTGGCGTGTTTGTAGAGGATGACGCCGCCGGATTGAGGGCAGTCGCCACTTGGCTGCTGGTTGTTGCTGGTGTAAGAATGGCCGTCCTCAACAGTCTGGGAACCGTTTTGCGTGTTCATTGGGCTAGGTTTCGGGGACTGGGGCCAGATTCCCTGCTCGCCATTCGGGCAGACGTTGCCGTTGTTGTAGCAATGTGAGTAGTACCCGCCGTCATTTTTTTGGAATGTCATGTGTAAGTGAGGACCGGAGGAATTACCAGAGCTACCAACTGCTCCAATTTGCTCCCAGTGACTCACGCTGCCAAAAGTCCGGTATACTCCAGAGAGATGAGCATACAGGGTACGCACTCCAGAGCTATGGTCAACCCGTACATAGCAGCCATAGCCTGTGGTAGGACAAGGCGGGTCATCGTAGCCGGAAATGCTGCCATTGGCTACCGGTAGTACAGCAGCGCCATCATCGTTCGATCTATTCCAATCGGTAGCATAGTAATCATTGTAGTAGTTGCAATGATACCAGTTACCATAGAAAGATCCATACCCGCCCACCGTCCATGTCTCGCCATCTTGGAATGGCATCCATAACTCAATCGGCGAGTTCGGTGCTTCATCGCCTGGAAATGTACCAATGGGGCAGGTAAAGTCCTCAGGAGAATTGAGGGATGACAGCAACTCTGACACCACATTGAGCGACAGCGCTTCACTGCCTCCAGGGGTAACCTCTATTCCCCTGCATGCTTGGCACACTATCGGTTGTGTATGTTCAGTGCCCATGTCCAAAGTCGCAAGTATCGCCAGGGCGTCGGGTAAACCCGCAGAGTCGGCTGGCAGCAGACCAATACTCATTACCTGGGACTCGGTGGACAAATCGATTTCCAGCACTGGAGGGCCAGCATGCCCCTGAAGGATGAAGGCAACACCCGAATAACGACCAACATGGATAGGCTGAGGTTCGGAGGCTGTCAAGTCAACAGAGACGGCATATTCGGAGTTTGTTTCATCAGTTATCCGCTGCAAGGCCCATTCGTCAAAGGACTGTCCCCGTATCAGTGGGCCAACGCCAATCTGAATCCTAAGAGCGTCGTTAGGAAATTCATGACTCTGTTCAACTTTATCTGGGTCGTAATTATACAAGGTGGCCACACCGAAAAGTGCGTCAGCGGGGGTGGGGTGAACATGCCAACCGGAAGGCAGTTCCAGACGGTATTGATAGAGCGGATCGATGTATATCTTGCTTTCTTTGAGAATCCCTGATGTTGATGGACTCAGGATCGGCATGGGCGTGGGTAGTGCCGATCCGGGAATAAGCCTAACAGATTGGCCCGGCTCTTCCTGGCCCGGCGGCGTCACAATCGCAGCCGGTGGCACCGCTGGCGTGGCCTGGGGCCTCCGCAAAGCATCGGCTTCGGCAGCCTGCGTGCGCAGTTCGTTCTTCTCGCCAGCCGGCACCAGGCTCTCCGGCACAACGTCCACCCACTGGAGGTACAGCCCATCGCTGCTGGGCATCAGCGCCTGCCAGATTCCGTCCGGCAGACGATGGCCTAGGATGTGGATCGGCTCCTTCAGCGTTCTGGTCTGGCTGCGCCATTGGGAAACACCATGGGCCCATTCACCTTCCACCGTCACCTCGACCGGAGCCACTCGGTAGCGGGGGCCCCAGTAGTGCAGATATTTCTCCAGCACGGCTTCAACGGCCTGGCGGGCGCGGGCTTCCTCCACCTCGGGAGGCAGGTCGTCGGGAAAGGGTGAGGTGGGTAAGGGATGCCCTACCACGTCTGGCCCCGCAGGTGACGGAGTCGGCGCAGGTGGGATAGGTGGCGAGGGCGCATGGGCGGATATGGTTTGGGGAGACAACGGGTGTATCCTTGGCAGGATGCTGCCCAACATTAGCACCAACGCCATCATCGTAGCAACCGGTTTTCTCATCGCACACCTCCGTCAATCAGGCCAAGGATCACAGACGCCAAGGCGTCCCGGCGGAAAGGCGCAATGGTCCATCCACCGGGACGCTCGATTGTGCCTCTCAATGGCAACGCAGTACCACTGGCAGGTACACGCAGAATCTCTCGCTC
>CAYQTW010000248.1:0-5459 GCA_964420485.1 uncultured Anaerolineales bacterium | reverse complement strand
CAGCGTGAATCTGCGTCAATCTGCGTCCGAATGTTAAATTTGTCGGCCAATCAGACCTCGCTCTCAGACCTCCCCTTGACGGCTAAGCATATTTCACTCCTAGTTCTTTGACGAGCGCAACTAGCTCTTTTTTCTCGGGAAAACTGATCGCGTCATCCGGGCAGGCTTTGGCACAACCCTTGCAGTAGACGACGCAGTTGTATGGGTGCGCGACCACGGGATAGTTCTCCTCGTCGTCCCATTCAAACACGCCGGCAGGGCAGTGCTCGAGGCACACCTCGCATCCCACGCAGGCCTCGTAGTCAATGGTCGGATACCAGGGAATCTCACGCCGGGGTATACCTGCCCACAATTCTTTGGCCACGGTTCACCTCCCTACTCCAGTTTGCCCACAGCCTCGACCACCTTGTTGAAGGCCTCCTCGGTGGACATGTTGCGCAAGTCGAGGGCCACTACTTGCTCGTCAAAGTCGCTCCCGCTCTCCGCCAGGGCATCCTTGAACATCTTGCGCTGCATCTTGGGATCGCACGCTCCCACGACGTAGGTCGCACCGGGCCTGGCATAGTCCCGCCAGAAGCGGTCCCCGTCGTCCACGCACAGTTGCGGGTGGATGATGGCATACTCTACGTCGAGTTCGTTGCGCACCCGGTTGATCAGCGGCCACAGTTCCAACCCGGCAAATCCTGGGCACTCCCCTGTACAGATACACATCACAAAACGCGGTTTTTCAGCCATTTCTACACTACCTCATTTCTTGCCTACAGCACCGCCAGCGCCAGGCCAAACAGGTACCCCGCCAGCGTGCTAAAGATCGTCACCAACCCCACGTAGGCCCAGGTGCGTTTCGGCCCCAGGATCTTGGTCGTCACCAGGATGGACTGCACGCTCAGTTCCGGGTCGGCCATCAGGTAGGCCAGCAGCGGCCCGCGGTGCATTCCCAGGTCCAGGAACATGCGGGCGATGGGCACCTCCACCAGCGTGGGGAAATACATAAAGACGCCAAAGAGCACGCCGAACAGGTTGGCCCACACCGTGTTGCGGCCGGCCAGGGTCTGGATCCACTGGCCGGGGATAATCGCCTTTACCATCCCGGCCCCAAAGACCCCCACCAGCAGCAGCGGAAAGATCTGCTTGACGAATTTCCAGGTCTCCCCCAGCCAGGAGGCCAGTTCGTGCCGCTCAAGCCCCCGGGCCGCCACGACCACCACCGCTCCCAGGAGCACCACCTCGCCGAGGAAGCGGCCTGTGAGACCCACCACCAGGCTGCTGGAGGTATCCACATACGGCGCGGCGATGAGCAATGTCACCACTGCCAGCCCCAGCGCTGCCCAGGTCCAACCGTTGAATTTCCTCATCACCTGGCCCATCCCGATCCAGGCCACCGGCGCGATCACGAGCAGCATCAGGATCAGGAGTGCCCCTTGCAGATTCAGGTGCGCCCCCTCCAGCCCCGCTAGTAGCCCCGCCGGGAAGTCCACCGGCAGTGTGACAGAGAACCAGGCACGAGTGAGCAGGTCCACCTGGAGCGTGCCGACGATGAGAATACCGATCAGCAGGCCGAAGAGAGTCCAGACGGCAGGCCGCACCTGCGCCCGCCGGTCGAACAGGCCCGCGTCTGCCTCCGCCCCCGTCTTTTCCCCGAACATACGGGCCATAATGAGCCCGATGCCAATGCCGAAGATGACGCTGAGCAGGATGCGGGCGACGGCAATGTCCATGCCGATGGCCGCGCCGGTGTAGGCGATGGCCAGGATGTTGACCGCCGGCCCGACAAAGAGAAAGGTGATGGCCGGCCCCAGTCCCGCCCCGCGCTTCCAGATGCCAGCAAAGAGCGGCAGGATAGTGCAGGAGCAGACCGCCAGCACAAAGCCGCCCACCGCCGACGCCGGGTAAGAGACCCACTTGCTGGCGCGGGGCCCCAGGTAGCGGGTGATCGTCTCTTTGGGGATGAGGCTGCTCAGCGCCCCGGCGATGAAAAAGGCCGGGAGCAAGCACAAGAGCACGTGCGCCGCCAAGTAGTCGAGGAGCGCCAGCCAGCCGGCTGTCAAAAGTTGCCAGACGAAAGCCACGACGTTTTCCATCATCCCGCCTCCCCTGCCCCGTCCAGCGCCTCCCGCAGCCAGCCGGCCACCTCGTCCACCGTTGGAATGCTGCCGGCGCAGACCACATGCTCGTTTACCACCAGGGCGGGGGTGAACATGATGGGATATTTCATAATCTCGCCGTAATCGGTCACGTGCTGGATGGTCGCCTCCAGGGAGGAATCCTCCTCTGCCAACGCCGCCAGCGCCGTCACTGCCTGCTGCTCGACCTGGTTACATTTATTGCAACCAGAACCCAAAACCTTAATGTTCAGCATCTATGCCTCCTTAAACTAAATTGTCGGGGGCGCTTGCACGCCATTCTTCTCACAATCCATGCACAGGTCGGTGGGCCGGTTGGTCCGGTACACCAGCCCGCAACCTGGACAGGTCACTTTGCGCAGGTTGCTCTTCTTTCGCGGGCGCGGTCCCAGTTCAGGCGGCAGTGCCGCAAAGCCGCCCGTCACGCAAGTGCACTGCACCGGTCGATCCCGTGGATCCTTTGATTGCGTCATCCGGTCTGATCTCTCGTCAGGATGCAATCCCCATCACCCCGGCAGCGGGGACACGGGCACCCGGCCAGCACGGTGCGCTCCCCCGCCGGCCCCAGTACATTGAGCAAAACTTCGGCCACGCGCCGGTCGGCCAGCCAGTAGTAGACGAACAGTCCATCCTTGTAGCTCTCTATCACCCCCGCCTCCCGCAGCACCCGCAACTGCTGGGAGACGTAGGCCTGGGGTCGGCCCAGCACCGCTTGCAAGTGGCACACGCAGGCATCGTCTCGCCGCAGTTCGTCCAGGATGCGCAGCCGGGCCGGGTGGGAGAACAGGTGGAACCACTGGGCTGTCTGGTGATAGAAATCTCGTTTCATCTCGCCCCCTATATGCAAAAGAGTGCATATATTCTACACCTAACGTCCGTTTTCGTCAAGGTGTCAGGAATCTTATGAAACGGGGGCAGAATGTCAGGGGCTAAATGATGCGCCGCTCTCCGCGATGCTCAACTACTGATCGCCGACCTTGCGGCTGCCTCGGGTCTGTACCTCGTATCCTGCCTGCCTCAAGGCCGCCAAGTCGCGCTTGATCGTGGCCCGGCTCACTTCCAGCGCCGCCGCCAAGTCATCTAGCGTGGGCGCGGCGCCCTGTTCCCGCGCCTGGCGCAGCAGGCGCAGGAGCCGGTGGCGGCGGCGGGCGATCCTTCGACTTTGCCCTTCGACCACGCTCAGGCCGAGCTCGGGCCAGGCCTTGCCGGAAACCTCGTCGTCCTCCGGCGCGGCGAGGGTCCAGATTACCTCGACGTACTCGTCATCACGCAGGGGACGGCCGGTGGGAGCGTCGGCGCGAGGGAGGCGCACCGTCTGCCTGCGGAGCGGAGTGGGGAGACGGCCAAGACGGTGGGCGATCGCGATGGCCCGGTTCACGGCCACGTTCTCCAGGAAGGAGCGGCGCAGGTTAGGATCATCAATATCGGCCGCCATCTCCATCAAGCGCTGGTAGGCGCGTTCCAGATCGGGCCGGGCGACTTTCGGGCCCTCTGTCGCCGTGACGATCTGGTAACGTTCAAAGTAGATCCCTTGCGCGTGGCTGAACTGCCCCCCTAGCCCTTCCAACGTGGCGATGGCCTGCTCCGAGAGGTGGTGGGCCTCTTCCGGGTGGCCCAGGTGCAGACAGGCCAGCGCCAGGTGCGATTGTTGTAGTGCCCAGTCCATCGTTTGCTGGTTGGCCTGCGCGACTTTGACGGCTTGTTGGAAATAGAGGCGAGCCTGTCCCGGATCGTGCCGCTCCAGCGCGATCTGGCCCAGCAGTTCCAATGACGCGATCTCAAAGTTGCGGTTACCGACCTCCCGACAGATACCCAGCGCCTCTTCCGCCACCGTCTGCGCCTGGCCCAGGTCGCCCAGGCCACGGTAGTTGGCCCCTTGCCAATGAAGGATGATGCTCTGCCAGTTGCGGTCGCCGACGCGAGTCATCACCTGGTATGCCTCCGCCAGCGCCTCTTGCGAACGCCGATAGCAGCCCAGCAGAGTGTAGGCGATGCCGGCGTTGGCCTGAGCAGCGGCCTCTCTGTAGCGATCACCGAGTTCGTGGGCAACATCTTGGTCCTCCTCAAAGTACATCAGCGCCTGGGCATAGTTGCCGGTCAGCCCCAGGTGCAGGTTGCCCAGCATGTTGAGTACACGGTTTTCGTTCTGGCGGTTGCCCGTCTCCTGAAAGAGGGCCCGTGCCTCCTCGACTGCCGCCTGGCAGCGGGTCACGTCACCGATGCGCCACCAGGCGCGGGCCGCCGATGTCAGGCAGTCGCCGAGCAGATCACGTTCACCGGCTGCGCGGGCCAGTCCGGCAGCCTCGTCGAGCAGCGATAACGCCTGCCGAGGTTTTCCGGCCAGCACCTCCTGCCAACCCCGGCGATAGTGTGTGCGGGCCCGACGCACGGGATCATCGAGCACTTGCGCCAAGCGCAGCATCTCATCCAGCATATTGCTCTGCTCCTCCCGGCGGCTCAGGATACTCAATGCCTGCTCTTGCCGGGCCAGCACGTCCCAACGGGCAGCCGGGTCGTCACAGGCCAGGGCCAGCGCTCGCTGGTAATGGGCCAGTGCCATCTCGTAGTCGTAGACTGCCCCGGCCCGCTCCCCGGCCTGCAAGGTGTAGGTCAGTGCCTTTTCACGCACATCACCCCGGTCAAAGTGGAGGGCCAGTGGCTCAATCCGCTCAGGATGCAGCCTCTCCAGCACGGCGCCAGCCTGCCGGTGCAGCGTCCGCCGGCGCTCCGGGGCAATAGTCTGGTAGACACTCTCCCGGATGCGGTCGTGCTCAAAGCAGTAGCGATCCTCGGTCTCAACCAGGAAACCCCGTTGGCACAGGGTCTCCAGCCGTCTGGTCAGGTCAGCGGGGGAGGCATCGCTGGCGTGGGAGAGAACGGCAAAGTCGGCTTCCTCCCCAAGCACGGCGACCAGTTCCAGCACGACGCGCAGGGCGGGAGACAAGCGTGCCAGTCGCGCACCGACGAGTTCCTGCACCGAGGCGGGGATAGGCAACGGCAGGGCCTCGGAAGGGAAAACCCAGCCGCCGTTGGACGATGGGGCAAGGGCACCTTGTTCCAGCAGCGACTTGAGGGTCTCTACCAGGAAAAGCGCGTTGCCCCCCGTTTCGTCCTGCAACCGCCGGGCAAAGATGGTGGCCTGGGCGTCCGCCTCACCCGCCCCCAGCGCCCGCCGGACCAGAGACACGGCATCTGCGCGCTCAAGGGGGGGCAGGTGAGACCGCAGGAGAGGCCGGGCCCGGTCGAGCGCCTCGAGGGTCTCCCAGACGGCGGCCCGCTCACGGGCTTCGGCGGTGCGGCAGGCTTTTTAACCACCCTCTTTTTTGAAACGACCTT
>CAYQTW010000247.1:0-5473 GCA_964420485.1 uncultured Anaerolineales bacterium | reverse complement strand
GCGTAGCGGGCCAACAGTCGGGTCAAGTGCTCGGCGGGCAACTTGCCCAGGGGGTATAGAGTTCTCATGCGTTGCTCTCGCATAGTTCGTTGATGCTCTTTAGCGGTTGCGCAGGAGGAGGGGCGGGGCGGGTCAGCAACGGTGAGCGCTCAACGATAAAGAGCGGGAAACCCAGGTCATGGACGATCTCGAGCATCTGGCGGGAGAGGCAATAGTCTCGCTCTGCCGGCGTCTGCCAGTCACCGCAGGCGATCACGTCCACCGGCTTGCGGGCCAGTTCGCGGCGCAAGCGTTCCGCCGCGTTGGTCTTGACGCGGATGACGCGGTCAAAGTCGCCGGGGTCGCGCCCGCGCAGGTACTTGGTTCCCCGGCTATAGCAGAACTCGCAGCCAAAGGCGCACCCGATGTAGGGATGGGCGCTGTACTTGTCAAAGAATCAGCCGTCCGCGTGCTTGCGGACGTTGAGCACCCGCTTGGTCTCGTATTCCTGGTAGGTTGGCCTCGTCGCTATTCCGGATGCAGCGAACGATCAGCCCACAGACGCGGGATCACTTCCAAAGAGTGCTCGACTGCGGTTTGAATAAAGGGTTCGACGCCTCCCATGTCGCGGATTAACGCTACGGCCTCATCCCAGTACGTTGTATGCCGCTCCTGTATCGCTTGCAGGTCGGCACTGGGTATCCCCTGTCGTCTGAGCAATTCGAAAAAGTGTTCAGGGGTATGACCATTCATCACCGGCTCCCTGACAATGTCCCACATCGTCTGGAAAGCCTCGTGTGGAACGTGCGTCATTACGTCGGGTACCGAAGCGTCGCTCAACGCCGTAGCGATGGCAGGGAAATTGACGAAACGCTCGCTGCTCAGAACGCTGAACGCCGTCATTATGACGCCTCCTGGCACGGGCAAGTCGGCTACTGATTTGATACCCAGCGTAAGCAGCAGGTTCCAACCGAGTCGCTTCCACTCCTCGTCTGCCGCGAGATGACAGAGGTATCCTGAAACGAACGCCTGCCCTGTTCCATCCAACTCGTTCCAGGGGTGCAATAGAAGACCATCCCGCCTGCGCAAAAAGCCCGTGCACATCATCGTGAACGCAGCAACGCCGTCTTCATCTAGTTTGCCTGCAAAGTGTGTTCTGCGCCGGTCAATATCGGCAAAGTTGTTGACGTCGGCCAGAAGGCAACCCAGCAAAAAAGGGCCATAGTCCGTTACGTCAAATTGCGGCAACCGCGTCAAGACGCGCTCGCCGATGACCAAGTGTGTGACCAGTGATGCCATTTGCCTCTCCTCTCAATACTCTCGAGATTATAGACCCAGTGACCCGATTTGTCCATTTTGGTTTGCCGACTATAATCTGGCTAGAGTTTTCCATTTAGAACACTGATGAGCGAGATTAGCGGATCGAACTATGTCTGGGAGGCCAAAATCCGTTAAAATCCTGCCGATCTGTGTTCTGAAACGCAAACAAATATACTGGCTATCAAATATCGAACTGGGAGGCAATGTCATCAAGTTAAGAGATGAGAACCAGACCTGCCAGGTTTTATGAGGCACTTTCGAACGGAAATACACTG
The DNA here is from genome assembly GCA_964420485.1 of uncultured Anaerolineales bacterium. Lineage (GTDB taxonomy): Bacteria > Chloroflexota > Anaerolineae > B4-G1 > B4-G1 > CAYQTW01. The sequence continues at coordinate 3,899 of CAYQTW010000247.1, read as the reverse complement.
TTAATCGTGTCGAATCTGGCTCACAAAAGCTCTGGCGGAAACCTGGCAGGTCTTTCAATCCTTAACTTGATGACATTGAACTGGGAGGTCATCCATGGACGAAATGAAAGGGGCAAAACGCACCGGCTGTGGTCAATCTATCGTGATCGTCATCCTACTCTTGTGGCTGGTCGGCCTGCCGCTGGTGCTGATGGGGGTGGCACAACTGGCCCTGGGAGAAATCATCTCACAGACTGCTATCACGGCGATTGTCATTCTGCTCACCGCCGCCGGGCTGCTCCTGCCCTTTGCGGGTGTGGCGCTGGCGACCCGCCGTCGCGTCGGCTGGAGGGAGACGACAGTGGTTGCCGCTGCGCTCACGGCCATCGCCGGTTATGTCGTGCTCGACGCGGGAATTCTGGCCGCATTGCCGCACAGCCCCAACTGGGTGGCCGTGTTGCGGCTGGGCCTCCTCGTCCCCTACGCGCTATTCGCCGCCTGGTTGACCCCGCGCCTGGCAGAAGCGCCCCCGCGCCCTGGCTTCCCAGCACCGGCTCTTCAGGCCGGTGCGTGGCTGGGACTGACCCGTTTCGACTGGGCGACCTTTTTGCTCGCGCTGGCGGTGGTGGCGCTGGTAACTATTCCCTGGCCCGTCACCGGCTCGTTGGGTGACAGCCTCACCAGCCTGGGCCTGGTCTTTCAATCACTGGCCTGGACGCTGCCACAGATATTGCTCATCTGGGGGCTAGTTTTCCTCCTGCTGACCTCGACTTTTACCCACCCGTGGGTAGCAGCGCTCGTCACCATCGGCGCCTACTATGGGATGTTCGTGGCTGGTGGTGTTCTCTCGCCATCTGTGTGGAGTGTATTGCAGGACATCACCATGCTCTTGCCGTTGGGCCTCCTGCTCACTGAACTGCGCGCTCGCGAAAGTGGTGTCTATTCCTTGTTACTGGTGGCTTTCTGCTGCCACACCGTGCCGTTCCTCTTTGTGGACCCCCGCGACGCCATTGCCCAGGGCATCCCCGAGGTACAGCACATCCTCAGTTACACCATTGTCATCATAACCACGACGGCGCTGGGCGTGGCGCTGTGGAGCGGGCGCAAACTGCTCGCCGGCCGCGTGCGGGTGCTTGGTGGTAAGGGCGCGGTCACCGCGCCCCTACTGGTGGCGTTGCTCCTGTGGGGCGCGTGGGGCGGACTGTACATCTTTGTCGGTCAGCCTGGCTTTGCCAACGATGGCTTTCTCATCATCCTGGAGGAGCAGGCCGACTTGAGCGCCGCCTACGCCATCGCCGACCGGGAGGCGCGGTTGCAGTACGTCTACGAGACGCTGGTCGAGACCGCCGAGCGCACGCAGGCTCCCTTGCGCACCGAACTGGACGATCTCGACGTACCCTATCGCCCCTACTACATCATCAACGTGATCCGCGTGGACGGCCATCGCTGGCTGATGTCTCGCTTTAAGGGCCAGCCGGGCGTGGCGCAGGTGATCCTCAACCCCAACGTGCGCGAGTACCCCTATCGCATTCCGTTTCCCTACAGCGGTGATACCGAGCCAGTAGATGGCGTACAGTCAAACCTGACGGCCATCCACGCCGACGAGGCCTGGGCGCTGGGAGTGACGGGTGATGGCATTGTCGTCGCCGGGCAGGATACGGGCTATGACTGGACGCATCCTGCGCTCAAGCCGCACTACCGGGGTTGGAACGGAACCGTCGTCAATCACGACTACAACTGGCACGACGCCTGGGACGATATCGCCATTGCTTTCGATGACGACTCTCACGGCACGCACACAATGGGCACTGTACTGGGAGACGACGGAGGACAAAATCGAACCGGGGTGGCGCCGGGGGCGCAGTGGATTGGCTGTCGCAACATGCGGCGCGGCTTTGGCAATCCCGCTTCGTACGTCGAGTGCATGGAATTCTTCCTGGCCCCGTACCCGCACGGCGGCGATCCCTTCAGTGACGGCGACGTGACGCTGGCTCCGCACGCGGTCAACAATTCGTGGGGCTGTCCCGACATTGAAGGCTGCTTCCCCGACACGCTAGAGCCGGCGGTCGGGGCACTGCGGGCGGCAGGGATCATGATGGTCGTCAGCGCGGGCAACGAGGGCCCGGCCTGCGGCACAGTGACCGATCCCCCCGCCAACTATGACGCCGTCTTTTCCGTCGGCGCAACGGAGAACCGTGGGACCATTGTCGGCTTTAGCAGCCGGGGGCCGGTGGATGATTTGATCAAGCCCGACGTGACTGCGCCGGGCGACTGGGTGCGTTCGAGCGTGCCTGGCGGGGGATACGGCTATGCCGGCGGCACCTCGATGGCCGGGCCGCACGTGACGGGACTGGTAGCGCTTCTCTGGTCGGCCGACCCGGCGCTCATCGGCGACATTGACGCGACGGAGGCACTGATCTGCCAGACAGCCGCGCCCAAGCCGGTGGAGGACCTCTGCACTATTGAGGACGAGGTGCCGGAGGGTCCGTTCGCGGCGCTGACCCACAACCCCGTCTGCGCTTGCGGTGATGTGACCGGCGTGCCGAACAATGTCTACGGGTGCGGGTTCATTGACGCGGGAGCGGCTGTGCGGGTGGCGCTGGAAAGGTAGCACGTTATCGCTCACGCCGGACGTACCGTCCGGTACATTGGAGTTTGGACAAACGCAACAGAGCGAACCGAGTGAGGTTCGCTGAAAAGCAACAAAAAATGGGCAAAAAGTGGCTTCAGGTAGTGCCGTTGGCTTGCTTCTGGCCTTTAAACCACTTCGAAGCGCTTATGCCCACGTGCGGAACGATCATCGCGCCTTGCCAGGCAATTTCCTACACCCTGAACACTTGCATCTTTTCCCCCTCCGAGTACAATAGACCCCATACCACAACAGGAGGCGACGATGAGCACAAGCGACAAGTCTGGCAAATTCTACCTGGGCCGCGAGTACGACCTGAAGAAAGGTCAAGTTACCGACCAACCTGTACTCTACGAAGCCCGGCATCTCACCACTCACGGGGTCATCCTCGGCATGACCGGCTCCGGCAAGACCGGTGCGGGGTTGGTCATGCTGGAGGAGGCACTGCTGCAAGACATCCCCGTCCTGATCATTGATCCCAAGGGGGACATTGCCAACCTCCTTCTGACCTTTCCCGAATTACGCGCCGAGGACTTTGAGCCGTGGGTGGATCTGGAGGGAGCACGGCGGCGCGAGGTGAGCGTCGAGGAGTACGCCGAGCAGGAGGCTCGCAAGTGGCGGGAGGGGCTGGCCGAATGGGACATTACCGGCGAGCGCATCAGACAGTTGCGCCAGGCGGCGCAGTTCACCATCTTTACGCCCGGCTCGGAGGCCGGGCAGCCGGTGGATGTGCTCCACTTTTTCGACACGCCCACCCTCGACTGGGACGAGCACGAGGAATCGCTGCGGGAACGCATCGGCGGCATCGTCTCGGCGCTGCTGGGACTGGTGAGCGTCGAGGCCGACCCGCTCCAAAGCCCCGAGCACATCCTGATGGCACGTATCATCGAGCACGTCTGGCGCGCCGGCGAGTCGCTCGACCTGCCCACGCTGATCCGCCTGCTGCAAAAGCCCCCCTTCCAGCAAGTGGGCGTCTTTGAACTGGAGACCTTTTTTCCTGAAAAAGACCGCTTCGCTCTGGCCCGGACACTCAATAACCTCATCGCCGCCCCCGGCTTTGAGAATTGGCAGCAGGGCACGCCGCTGGACGTGGGCGAGTTGCTCTACGCCAGCGATGGTCGTCCCCAGGCCAGCATCTTTTACCTGGCGCACCTCAACGATGCGCAGCGGGCTTTTTTCATCACCCTGTTCCTCGAAGCCGCGCGGGACTGGCTGCGTGCTCAATCAGGCACCACCGACCTGCGGCTGTTGCTCTACTTTGACGAGGTCTTTGGCTACTTTCCACCCTACC
>CAYQTW010000246.1:2985-5474 GCA_964420485.1 uncultured Anaerolineales bacterium | reverse complement strand
TAAGGATACCTCAGACAGCCATCTTTGACAAGCGGCGACGCACACTCAGATTTGCGCCCCAGATGAATATAGAGTATCATTACGTCATCACTCAAAACAAAGGAGGTATTCGTGAACGAGGAAACTGACCGCGCACACCGCAAGATCGTCAACGCCTGGTGCATGTATGACTGGGCCAACAGCGCCTATGCCACGACGGTGATGGCCGCCATGCTGCCGCCCTACTTTAGCAGCGTGGCGCAGGGGGCCGGCTTTACCGGGGCGCAGGCCTCTAGTATGTGGGGCTACGTGACCTCACTGACGATGCTGGTCATCGCCCTCATGTCGCCCATTCTGGGCGCCGTTGCCGATTACACCGGCTCTAAGAAAAAGTTCATGTTTGGCTTTTTCATCGTCGCCATCACCTTTACCTCGCTCCTGGTGCTCATCAGCACAGGTGACTGGCTGCTGTGCCTGACCTTTTTCGCCCTGGCCGGCATCGGCAACGCCGGAGCGAACGTCTTTTACGACTCGCTGCTCCCGCACATTGCCCATCCCGACGAGATTGACCAGGTTTCGGCCAAAGGGTACGCGCTGGGCTACCTGGGCGGAGGGTTGCTGCTGATCGTGAACCTGGTGATGTTCACCAAGCCCGACCTGCTTGGCATCCCCAGTGAGGAATGGGGCATACGCCTCTCCTTCCTCAGCGTAGGCTTATGGTGGGTGATCTTTTCCGTACCGCTCTTTCGCCGCGTGAAAGAACCGCCTCGCGCGAGCGATTACGTGGCGACGGTCAATCCGGTGCGGGCCGGCTTCCAGCGCCTGGGCCAGACCTTTCGCGATCTACGCCGGTACAAGCAATTGCTCCTGTTCCTCGTCGCCTTTTGGCTCTACGCGGACGGCATCGGCACGATCATGAAGATGGCTACCATCTATGGCGCCGAGATCGGCATCGGCATGACCGCGCTGGTAGGGGCGCTGTTGATGACCCAGTTCGTGGGTGTCCCGTTCACCTTCCTGTTTGGGTATCTGGCCCGGAAACTGGGCACCAAACGTTCCATCTTTTTGGCTTTGAGCGTCTACGTGCTGGTCTCCCTCGGCGGCTACTTTATGGCGGAGGCGTGGCACTTTTGGCTGCTGGCCTTTATGGTGGGGATGGTACAGGGAGGCAGTCAGGCGCTCAGTCGCTCGCTCTTTGGCTCAATGACCCCCAAGGCGCGGAGCGGCGAGTTCTTTGGTTTCTTTGACATCAGTTCCAAGTTCGCCGGAATCGCCGGGCCGCTGCTCTTTGGCGTGGTCGGCCAGTTGACCGGCACCAGCCGCTTGAGCATCGTCTCGCTGGTCATTTTCTTCGTCGTGGGCATGCTCCTGCTGCGGCTCGTGGACGAGGATGAGGGCATCCGCGTGGCGCAGGAGGAGAACGCGGCGGCAGGGTTGGCGTAATGTCCGCCCCGATAGCCGCTGAGAATCTGGCCCAAGCCATTCGCCAGGTCGCCAAACGCGCCCGCTCCGAAGAAGACTTGCGCGTGGGCGTCGAGCACGCCCTCGGCGCAACCTTGCAGGCGCTGGGGCTGACGGCTACCCCCGAATACGAAAAAACCACCCTCAGCGGCTCCGCCGACGCCGTCTACGGCCACGCGGTCATCGAGTACAAGCGCCCAGGCCGCCTGGCCGAGAAGGGCTTCCCTGCCAAGTTGGCCGAGCAAATCGCCCGCTACCTGACCGATCTGGCCCACCGCGCCGGGGGCCGGGCCAAGCAGGTCGGGGCACTGGAGAGAATGATCGGCATCGGGCTGGATGGGGAGCAAATCCTGTTCCTGCGCTACTCCGCTATCGGGCGGGTGCGGGAATCTCCCATACCGGCGCTGGTCGGCAGCCAGGCGAGTTCCTTGAAAGTAGCAGAGTACCCCGGCGGCTTCCAGGTGATCGGCCCGGTTCCGGTGGGACGGGAGAGCGTCGAACTGCTACTGCTCTACCTGCGCTCCCTCTCGCGCAAGCCGCTCACGCCCGAGGCGCTGGCCGCCGACTTTGGTCCCCAGGGCGACGTCGCTCCCTACCTGGTCAACGTCTTTTATACCGCTTTGCAGGCCCACCGCGATCATCCGCGCGTGGCGACCTTTTTCGCCGAGTGGGAGCGCATCTTTGGTATCGTCTATGGTGAAGAGTTGGGCAAGGCGGAGAGGGACGCGCCCGAACTGGCGGCGCTCTACCGGATGGTGGGTGGGGGCGCGGTGACCGCGCCCCTACTGAAGCCGCTCTTTTTCGCCATCCACACCTATTACGCGCTGCTGAAAGTTCCTGGCGGTGGAACTGGCCTCGTTGCAGGGCGATGCGCTGGTGGGCTCTTCCGTCGCGCCGCTGCCCGCGATGACGGAGAGGCAACTGCGCCGTGAACTGACCAACCTGGAGAACGGCGGCACCTTTGCCCTGCTGGGCATCAATAACTTTCTCGAAGGGGACTTTTTCGGCTGGTATCTCAATGCGTGGAATGCTCAGCCTCCCGCAGGTTC
>CAYQTW010000246.1:0-2975 GCA_964420485.1 uncultured Anaerolineales bacterium | reverse complement strand
CTCAGAACCATTGACCCACTGAGGACTTGCAGTGCATTCAGTGGCCTCAGTGGGTCAATGGTTCTGAGGCAGTGGCGCCAGCCACTACGCCTCCTCGACGTACGGCAACTGCACCACGAACCGGCTGCCCGGGCAGGTCTCCTCGTCGCAGCCGGGACTCTCGGCCCAGATACGTCCGCCGTGGGCCAGCACCACCCCCTGGGCAATCGTCAGTCCTAGCCCCGGCCCGCCGCCCTTGAAACTGGTCGTCCCCGAGGAATGTAACGCTACCTCCCCAATACGGTAGAACTTTTCAAAGATCAAGTCCAGTTCTTGCGACGCGATGCCGATGCCCGTGTCCTCCACGGCCACTTGGGCGCACCGGCCCAGATTGGGCACATCCACCATCCGGCCGGTCACCGCGATCCGTCCCCCGTCTGGCGTGTACTTGATGGCATTGTTCACCAGATGGTAAAACATCTTGTACATCAGGTCTGGATCGCCCGGGTAGAAGGGCAAGTCCGCCAGTCCCTCCTGTTCCAGGGTCAGGTCGCGCTCCTCCTGCACCTGCTTGAATTCCAAAAAGATGCCCTCTATGACAACGAGAATGTTCACCGGGCTGCGGTGGATTTCGATGCCACCGGTCACCACCCGCGAGACGTCCAGGATGCTGTTGAACACACGATGGAGCCGTTTGGTGCTCGTCACCACTCCCTCCACCAGTGGTTGCAGGCCGGGGTCCTCCTGTACCGTGGAATTGTACTGCATCATCTGAGCATATCCCATCAGGGCGGCCACGGGTGTACGCAGTTCGTGGGCCGATACCTGGATGAAATCGGACTTGGCCTGATCCATGCGCTCCAGTTGCCGGAGCGCCCGGGTCAGTTCCTTGTTGGCCTGGCTCAAGTCGGTGATGGCCTGACGGTCGGCATCCCGCAGGCGGCCGGTCAGGCGGACCAGGATGCGAACGCTCAAGGAGGGACTGCGCCCCAGGACAGTCAGGAAGGAATCACGACCGATTTCCAGGACGGTGAGAGGCTCAACAGCGCGAACGGTGGCGGTGCGACCACCTTCCTGGAGCAGAGCCATTTCACCCACAACCTCGCCTGGCCCCGATGAGCGCAGGAAACGCTCGCTCTCGTCGTCCAGAAACTGTTTGACAATGTCCACGTGCCCCTGGACGATGATGTAGAGGGCATCCCCCTCCTCCCCTTCCTGGCAAAGGACGGCGCCAGCGGGGAAAGAACGCACAATCGCCGTCTGGGCCAATTCATCCAGGTCTTCTTCTGCCAAACCGAAAAAGATCGGGCGCAGAAATTCCTTGACATCTTCCTGGGTATTCACCTGTGAAACAGAGATAGAGTTATCCATGACATGTATGGTATAGCACAGTTTCCGAATTTGCGCAACTTGGCCTAGGGTCAAAGCGGGAAACCCGGTATCGTGTAAGGATCATCCGTGCCGAAGAGTTCCTTCACGTGCGCTGAGGCCAAGAGCGAGTTTCCCTACTGATGGAAAGACACCGCGAGACAAGACCCGCGCGGTGGCCAAGTCACGGGACAAAAGACGGCTGCTGAAGCGCGGGATGGAGGTAGAGGAAAGCAGCAGCCTGATTTGACGCGGCGAGTGGGTTGTGCTAGAATGCGTCGAGTTTGCCCGCCAGTACCACCCGGAACTGTTCGCTGGGGCTGATTAGCGAAGAGGGTATGAGGACAGGTGTCCTAAACGAAACTCTTGTTGTATATGGATATTCTACACGTCGTACACGGCTACTTTCCTGCCCTGGGTGGCAGCGAGCGTTTGATGCAGCGCATCTCCGAGAGCCTGGTCGCTCAATACAGCGACCGGGTGACTGTTTACACGGCGAATGGCTATAACGCTGAAGCCTTCATTGACCACTCCCAACCCTTGCTCCCCCCGGGCGAGCTCGAATTGAACGGCGTTCACGTCCGGCGCTTTGCCGTCTTTAACCACCTGGGGAAACCTCTCTCTTATCTGCAATGGTTGACTTACCGGCTAGGGCTACCCGGCAATCAATACTTACGCACCTGGTATAATGGCCCCATAATACCCGGCCTGGGTCGTTGTGTGAGGGATTTTGGCGGGGATCTAGTTGCAGCAGCGGCCTTTCCCTTACTGCACATGTACACGACGTTAAAGGCCTGCCAGCGTGCCGACAAACCCCTGATTTTCATTGGGGCCCTGCATCCCTTGAATGATTGGGGCTATGATCGCCCGATGATCTACCGGGCCATTCAGCAGGCCGATGCTTATGTTGCCCTATCCAATTACGAGCGCAATTATTTGATTGAAACCTGGCAGGTGTCCTCTGAAAAGATCACGGTAATCGGTGGGGGTGTAGAACCGACCCGCTTCGAGCAGGCCGACGGCGCCGACGTGCGCCGACGTTATGGCCTCGATGACTATCCTCTGGTGGCCTTTATCGGCCAACAGGGGAGGAGTAAGGGAATTGATCGCTTGATTTTGTCAATGAAAAGGGTCTGGCAAGAGGTACCCGAAACGCGGCTGCTCATCGCTGGAGCCCCCACTAACTTTACCTCTTATCTCCAAAACCTGATCCGCTCCCAGTTATCCTCTGTCGAGCAGGATCGCATCACTTATTTGCACAACTTTGCTGAAGATGCGAAACCCAGTCTCTTTGCTGCTTGTGACATTTTTGCCTACCCATCTCGCTACGAGTCTTTTGGCATCGCCTTCATCGAAGCCTGGGCTGCCGGCAAGCCGGTGGTCGGATGCAATGCTGGCGCTGTGCCCAGCATTGTCAGTGACGGCGTTGACGGCATCCTGGCGCCGGTGAACGATCATGTCTCTCTAAGCCAGGCCTTGCTGCGTTTATTGAAATCTCCAGATTTGAGACACCAGTTGGGTCAGGCGGGGCGCGAGAAAGTGCTGCGGCGCTACACCTGGGAGATTGTGACGGCACGATGGCGAGAGGTTTATGAGCGCGTGTTGAACGAGCGGAATAAAGGATAATC
>CAYQTW010000245.1:0-5479 GCA_964420485.1 uncultured Anaerolineales bacterium | reverse complement strand
ACGTTGGGCGAGTACGACGAGGCGCTGGCAAACATTCAGCGGGCGCGAGACCTGGTGATGGTGGCTGGCTTCTCACCGGAGAATGCCGCTCGCCGCCTGGCCGATCTGTGCCGCAAGACGGCGGCTATCTACAGGAAAAAGAGCGACTATGATACCGCTTTCGAGTGGCTACGCGACGGGCTGAGGACCCTGGAAGGAATGGAAGTCATCGAAGTAGCCCACATATACTTGCTGGGGGCCAGCGTGTACTATCGGCAAGGGAGATACAGCGAAGTCATCAAGTGGTGTAACAAGGGGCTGACCATCGCCGAAAGTGTAGATGGTCGGGAAGGACAATCGGCTATTGCCCATGCTTATTACCTGTTGGGGACGACCTACTATCGTCTCGGCAACTTGGCACGCATCATCGAGTTCTGCCAGAAGAGCGTGGAAATCTACGAGCAGATCAAGGATATACCCGGGGTGGCCCAGGCCTACATCAACCTGGCCGCCGCGTATCACGACCGAGGGGATCAAGGGGATTGGCCACGAGCCACTGAATACTATTTGCGGGCACTGGAGATCAAGCACAAGGTCGGTGACGTCTATGGTCAAGCATTGATCACTCTCAACCTAGGCGAGGTGTATCTACATCAGGGCGCTCTCGACCAAGCTTCTATCTACTATCAGCGGGATCTGGAGATGTGGCATGAACTAGGGAATACCTATGCCATTGCCCTGCTGCACAATAACATGGCCACCGTGGCTCTGCGGAGAGACGATCCAGATGAAGCTTTGACCCTTCTACAAAAGAGCCTGGACATGTTCCAGCAGATTGGCTCTTCGGATTTTCTGCCCGAGGTGTACCGGAATCAGGCCCTGGCCCACCTGGGCCGGGAGGAGTTGGACAAAGCCCTGGACTGTGCCCACCGTTCCCTGGAATTGGCCCATGAGCAAGAGATGCGCCTGGAGGAAGGGGCCACCCGCCGCGTGCTAGGGCAGGTGCTTATGGCCCGCCAGGAATTGACCCAGGCGGAACGGAAACTGCGGGAGAGCCTGCGCATCTTGGAGGAACTGGACAGCCGCTACGAGGTGGGCAAGACGCTCTTCCAGTTGGCCCGTCTGCACCGGGTGCGTGGGGAACAAACGCAGATGCGGGAGAATCTGAGACGGGCGCGGGCCATATTTGAGGATTTGGGCGCGCGCCTGGACCTGGAGAACATGGATTAGCAGAATTTACGATCACGGAACCAATTTCCTAATCTACCACACTCTATCGCAGCATCACCCGTGCCGGGGCGCCCGCCGCATCGTCCCAGTGCAGCAACTCTGGCGGGCCCTCGTATCCCCACGCCAGACGGAAGAAAGACAGTTCCTCTCGTCCCTCAATTGGCCCTTCCTCCTCGTAGACCGGCACCCAGGCTCCAGTGTTGACGTACCACGCCTGCTCCATTCGCTCCACGGTAGCCCGATGATCGTGGCCCAGGACGATGTAGTGGACTGCATGGGCTGGTTTCAAGATCTGCTCCAAAGCGCGCGCCGCGCTCGCCAGGTAATCACTCTCGAACAGACTGGTAAAACTGCGCTTTAGCCCGCGACGCAAAAAGTAAGCCAACACTGCCGCGCCCAGGTACACGATCGTCATCCACCACGAGCCGCCGATGAGGGCCAGATACGCGCGGACGACAAAGATGACGGCGATCAGGGCAGTCAGCAGGGAGAGCAATCCCTGTATCGCTGAGAGAACCCACTCCCGCCACGAAGCGTCCACCCGCTGTTGCGCCAATGCGGCGATTTTGTACGTCACACGCGCTGGCAGGGGAACATGGCCGTAGGGGCGCGGTGACTGCGCCCCTACGGACGGCCCACGTGTGTCCTGGAACGCAGAGGCCACCGTCTTACGCACCACGTTCCAAAAGGCCCGCAAGAATACCCAGCCTCGGGTGACCAACACCTCGACAGTCTGAACCGGGTCCGTCTTGAAGGCCCACGCCAGATAGCGTGTGGCTGGCTTGATATTGTCGGCGAAAGGATGTACATCCTCCACTTTGTTGAACAGATAGCGCACAAAGAGACTACCCCACGGCAATTCGATGTGCGCTGGATCGTCAGGAAGCACCGGGTTGAGAAAATCACGGAAATGATTGGCCGCCTCGTACTGGCAGCCGTGCTCGACGTAGACCCGCCCCGGTTCGTGGTAGAACCAGGGGTAAAAGTGTATGCGCGCCCCAAGTTCCTCCAGACTGACAGGCGGGCCATTGCCGAGTTTCAGCCGCTCCCGAGTGTAGGCCCGTCCCACTTCTTTTGTGAATCGGGCCTGCACCTTGGGCCAGTAAAGTTCGACGTCGTGATTGCCCCTGGTAACGACGATGTGATTGCCGTGCGCCACGAACCAGCCCAATGCGGCGAAGAAGCGCTGATGACCTTGAGCAACCCGCTTCAGTTTCCACTCTGATTCTTCGGCCGTTGTCCCCAATCCATAGTCTTGCTCGTTGATGCGCAGTTCCTTCCGGCGTCCCACCCCCCTGACAGTCTGCAGCAACCTGCCCTCCTCCGGCAGCGAGACCACTTGCAGGAAATCGAACAGGTCGCCGTTGATGACCAGATGCCACGGGCGGCCACCGAAGCGGGGTTGCGTCTTGACCTCCTCGTGATAACGCAGGAAGCGCGCGAAAGCGTCATCGAATAGGAAATCCTCCAGGCGAGAGAGCCGGGCGCTCTCCGTGTCTAACCCTTCGCTCAGGTGCAGATCGCTCACGATCAGTAGATTGTGCTCCTCCATTGTACCCCTCCTGGATAGCAAGTATAGCATAAATGTAAAGTGTCGCCAAATCCCGTTTCGGAACTGGACAAGTTGGGCCAAAAGGGCTATAATCCTCTCCGCTTTTTCCCTCTGTCCGAGGAATATATGCGCTGTCCTGAATGTGGAATACAAGTCCCTGATAACCTGCGCCTCTGCCCACAATGCGGTACGATAGTAGAGCAGACGCAACCTATGCGCGCCCGGCGATCCTCGGCCGCGGCAACGTCTGCGCTTGCCACGCCCACGCGCTGGCAACGCCTGCGGCTGATTCTCTTCTGGATGATAGGTTTCCTGTGTTTGCTGGCGTTGAGCATCGGCGGAGGCACCTACTATGGTATAATTCAGGGGGAACAAGACCGGGAGCAACGGCGCCTCAGTCAGGCCGATCAGCACTATCATGCCGGATTGGAACGGCTGGAGGCAGGTGAGTACGAACTGGCCATCGCCGAGTTCGAATACGTGCTCAAACTAAACCCCGACCACTCCTTCGCCCCACAAGGCATCGCCGAAGCACAGGCGCGTATCGCCGCCCGCCCCACTCCCACTTCTGAGGTCTATGAAAATGTGGATGATCTGTATCAGCAAGCCGTAGCCCACTACGAGACCGAGCAGTGGGAAGAGGCCATCGCCGTGCTCACCCAACTGCGCGTATTGGACCCGACCTACGAGGCAGAGACAGTCGAGGAAATGCTCTTTACCAGCCTCTACAACACGGGGATGATTTTCCTGAATGAGGACCGCCTCGAAGAGGGTATCTTTTACCTCGACCAGGCAGTGGCGCTCCGCCCGCTAGATGAGGAGGCGCTGACACAGCGCAGCCTGGCTATACAGTACATGACCGCGCTGGGCTACTGGGGAGCGGATTGGGAACGCTGCATCGAACGTTTTGAGCAACTTTACGCCACTGCGCCCAACTACAAAGACGTGTTCCGGCGACTGTACCGCGCCCACGTCATCTATGCCGACGCCTGGTACGCCCAGGGAGAAATGTGCCCGGCCGAGGTAGAGTACGCGCTGGCGGCGCAACTGATGGCCGATCCCAAGATTGAGCAGAAACGGGCCGAGGCGGCCCAAATCTGCCTGGTCGCCACCCCGACTCCCGTCGCGCCCATCACCGGCACACTGCCCGTCACACTGACCGAACCCCCGCCGGGTTTCACTACGGGCCGCCTGGCCTATCCGGTCTACAACACGCAGACCGGCGTGTACGACGTTTACGCTCTCTCCGCCGGCGGACATCTGGTCAGGATGGCCGGTGGGGCCGACCAGCCCTGCTGGCTGTGGGGCAGTGGCGCGCTGGGATATCGCAACCTGCTCACGCCGGGTATCTCGCTGCTGGGGCCGGGGGGGGCTGCGTCACGGCAACTGGTATCGGGCGCCGGGCTATCGTGGCCCACCCTCTCACCCGACGGCGGCCGCGTGGCCTACGCCGCGTTGGACGCGGGCGGCACATGGCGGATTTACATCGCCCCGACGGACGGCTCGGCCGAGCCAGAGATGCACGCGGCGGGCAAGGGGCCGGCTTGGGGCTCGAATGGTTGGCTGGCCTGGACCGGCTGTGGCGCCGACGGTGTGTGTGGCATCTTTGTGGACCATCCCGACGACGACCAGCCGCCGGTTCGCCTCAGCGCCAGCATCAACGACATCGGCCTGCACTGGTCTCCCGACGGCGGAAACCTGGCCTACATGGCCAACCACACCGGCGACTGGGAGATTTACCTGGTCAGCACTGCCGGTGGCTTTGCGCGGCTCACCGAGAACCCGGCTGCCGATGGCCTTCCAGCCTGGGCTCCCGACGGCTCTGGTCTGGCTTTTGTCTCCAACCGGGATGGGGCCTGGGGCTTGTACCTGATGGGGCCGCATGGGGAAGACCCGCACAAGATCCTCACCCTTGGTCCCAGCCTCCCCAACTGGACGAGCCAGCGGCTCTCGTGGGCTCCGTAACCTTGACGGGAAGGGGCGATGGCGGTATACTTGCAGTGGGTGGCGGGTCAACACGCCAGTGAACCGGCAGCGCTAACTTGGGGCATTGTCATTGGTTTGTGTTGTTGGCTGTTATGCGTCACGGTGGATAAACCTTAAAGGAGGAGATTCTCATAATGCCTGTAGTAGCAAGGTTCTACGGTATACTCATCAAGATGTATTTCAAAGAACATGGAATACCTCATTTCCACGCCGTTTATGGGGAGTATAATGGAGTGTTCGATATCGAGACCATAGAGATGATGGAAGGAGACCTGCCACGCAGAGCTCAGAGGATGATTCGAGAATGGGCGCAGCAGTATCAGAGCGATTTACTGAATATGTGGAAGAGTCAAAAAATCAAGAAATTACCGGGTTTGAAGTGAGGAGCGAGTATGAGTTCTTATCCACGAATAAAATCGGTTAAACCATTAAAAGGCATACGTTTGTTGGTTACTTTTTACAATGGAGTCAAAAGGGTCTATGATTGTGCACCACTGCTCGAGGATGAAATCTTTAGTCCCTTAAGTAGTGACGTACTGTTTAACTCCGTCAAGGTTGACAGAGGGGGATATGGAGTAAGCTGGAATGATGAGATAGACTTGAGTGAATCAGAGCTGTGGATGCATGGCTTGCCAGTCGAATCGCCAGTTATGCGACTCGGTGAATTTAGTACCGCCCCACCTGACCGCCTAAGCACGGCGCGATAGTGATGTTCTGGTAGTCAAAGATGGC
>CAYQTW010000244.1:0-5488 GCA_964420485.1 uncultured Anaerolineales bacterium | reverse complement strand
CGAGCCGGTTACTTCTACCGCTTGTTCTGTTTTGGTCATTCTATAACTCTCCGATTTCAGCGCATAAAACGCGGGGGATCACTATATCACCTCAATATTTAGGGGCAAATAGTTCCCACCTGTTGCCGGTGGTATGGATGCGTCAACAAGTTGGCGTTTTTGCCGACTGGGACCCGCTTCCGCAAGACCGAAACAAGTTTCGGCATTCACATTTCCCAGTTTGTTGAGAAGATACGTCTCACTTGTTGTTCGTACGCACTACCTTTTTGTTCTTGCCAGACTCGCCATCCTGATCCCGTCGGATAAAATAGTACTGGACGATCCCAATCAGGTTAGAGATGATGAAATAGATGGAGAGCCCCGTCGCATACTGCAGGGAGATAAAGCCGAACATCAACGGCATCATGATCTGCATCTGTTGATTCATCATCCCGGCCTGTGATTTGTCATCACCGGTGGTAGGCGGGGCGAGGAGTTTCTGCTGTAACCAGGACGTGGCAAAGACCAGGGCCGGCAAAGCGTATCCCCACCACTGGGGCATGCCGGGCGGTTGGCCCAGGTCCATCCCCAGGAACGTGCTCTGCAACGGCACGAGTCCCACAATGCCAGGCAGCCACTTGTAGATGTGGTGGGAGAATTGGAACAGTTGCAACGGCGTCGCAGGCACACAGTACATGATCGCTTGGTAGAGGCCGATCATGATCGGCAACTGAATCAGCATCGGCAGGCACCCTCCCATGGGGTTGATGCCCATCTCTTTGTACAATTTCATCTGTTCCTGCGACAGGCGCTCCTTGTCCTTGCCATACTTTTTCTGCAATTTGGCGATCTCTGGCTGGAGTTCCTGCATCTTGCGGGCCGACTTTTGCTGCCCTATCGTCAGTGGCAGGGTCAGTAGGCGAATCAAGATGGTCAGCACAGCGATAGCCACGATTGTTTGCTGCCCCAGGAAATTATACAGGAGCAGCATCAAATTGGCGAACGGATAGGCGATAAAATCAAACATGGTTTGCTCTTTTTACTCCTGATCTTGGACAGGTGGGTAGGCCCACATCGCGCGCCCGTTATCCACGTGCCGCGCGAGTACGTGCTGAGGCCCGTAGACCAATGCCTGATACACCATCTCCCCGCTTACCACCGGCGTCGAAAGCGCCTGCCCTTCGCTTGCCTGTGACCATATCACAAAGCCATCGGCAGTGTCTAGCGCGTACAGAGTACCATTCTTCTGACTGTTGACGAACAACTGGCTTCCATCTTCAGTCAGTGTCAGCCCGGCCCGCACCTGTGCATCGAGCGCTTGGTGCCAGACTTGCTCGCCGGTCTCGGCGTCTATGGCGTAAACGTTGCCGTCCACGTCGACCGCGTAGACGGTGTCATCATAGATCACCGGACTGCCCCAGAACCAGTTCTCGCCCGCAAAGCGCCAGTGCTCGGTTCCCGTGTGCGCGTCTATAGCGTAGAACCGGTCATCGAAAGCGCCGATGAAGAGGATGTCATTCCACAACGCCGGTGTGCCGGCAAAGGCACCCTCGGCCTGGAAACTCCAGTGCTCCTCACCGGTAGACAAGTCCAGTGCGTAGAGGTGCCGATCCATCGAGCCGATGTAGACCGTGTCCGAGATGATGAGGGGCGTGGCCCACACGCGGTGTCCCGTCTCGAAAACCCACTCAAGGGCCCCGCTCTCCACATCCAGCGCGTAGACATAACCGTCGCCGTTGCCGATGACAAAGACACCAGCGCTGATGGCCCCGCCTTCGATGTACTGCCCGGTGGCGCCATCAAAGTGCCAAAACTGGCCGGTGTCGGGGTCTAATCCCCAAACAATGTTCTTGGGCTGACCGCCCAAACTGCCGCCAGGCACCTGCGAGGCCACGATGACGCGCCCCTCGCCCACGGCCGGGGTGACGTAAAAGAGACCGCATTTCTCCTGGTCCAGGTCTGCCGGGAAACCCCACCTCGTGTTACCTGGGAGGTTCTCTGGAAAAGCCCACAGCGGACTACCGTCTGCTGTGTCCAGCGCCACGACCTGCTGCAGGTCGGCTGCGTACAGGCTCTCTTCCACGATGGTCAGGCCCGTCCAACTCGAGGCCCGTGTGCCTCCCGCACAGCCGCTCACACCTAAAAGCAGCGCCGCCAACACCGCTAACGCGATGGGCCAGCGCCGTGTCCACGATACATTCAATTGCTTACCTCCTCTAGATTGGGGACAGGGTCATATCCTCCCGGGTTAAAAGGGTGGCAGCGGGCGATCCGCTTGACGGCCAGCCAGGAGCCGCGCCAGGCACCGTAGCGCGCGATGGCTTCGTAGCCGTATTGGGAACAAGAAGGGACAAAGCGACAGGTAGGGGGGAGCGCACGCGAGAAAGTCATCTGATAGAGGCGAATCAAACCTAAAAGAACAGATCTCATTCCTATTTTCTCTCACACAAGCTCACTATGTACCCAATCCGGACCGCTTCAGCAGCGATGCCAACGCCTTCTCGACCTGCGGCTCCTTGGCCTTGAGGATACTAACTCGTGCGACTAACATCACATCCCATCCGGCCCCGAACTGGGGATAAAGGCGCCGCGCCGCTTCGCGCAGGAGGCGCTTGGCCCGGTTGCGAGCCACTGCGCCTCCAACTCTGCGGCTGGCTGTGACACCCACGCGGCTGAAATCGAGTCCATTGGGTCGTATAATCAGCACCAGTAAGGGATGAGCCCATGATCGCCCTTTATCGTACACCCGGCGCACATCGTCTGTTCGCCGCAGCCGCATCCGTCGTTCCATTTCACAGCCGCCAGCAGTCTGTCGGAGAGACACCCCGAGGCACTGGAGTCGAGGCTTTAGCCGGAGAAAAGGCGGCAATTTCCGGCAAAACCGGCTGAAGCCTGGACTCCAGAACACCTCTCCGACAAACTGCTAGGCCCGGCGCCGTGGCCGTAATGAGCTTTCCTTCCAGTTCAACTTTTTGGCCCACTCTCGATGCACAGTCAGATGATGGCGACCCTTGCGCCGCCGCGCCTGGAGCACACGCCTGCCGCCCGGTGTGGCCATGCGGGCTCGGAATCCGTGCGTGCGCATTCGTTTACGTTTCTTGGGTTGGTATGTTCGCTTCGGCATTCGTCCTCCTCCTTAAATAACAGTTGGCAGTTAGCCGACGGCTAATTGCCAACAGCCGCGTCATTATACCCCAATCTGTGAGTAAGTCAATCGTAAGCGTTCAGACCACCTTCCCGGAAGATAAAATTGGAGCTTCCGGGAAGGTAAACCCAGTCGTGGGAAGGCTCAATGAAAGGCCCATCCGAGCACAGCGACGATGGTCGGGGCCACGATAATTGCAGGGAGGAGGTTGCCGGCCCGGATGCGTTTGATCTCAAGCAGGCCCAGCCCCAGTGCCAGCATCAGCACGCCCCCCGTGGCCGTCATCTCGGCAACCATGGGGTCGGTGAGCGCCGCGCTGGCCCAACCGGCGCCCAGTGTCAACGCGCCCTGGTAGACCAACACGGTGAGGGCCGCAAAGATCACGCCCGGCCCCATCGTGGATGCAAAGGCCAGCGACGCAAATCCATCCAGCGTCGCTTTGACTGCCAACAGAGTATAGTCACCACTCAGGCCATCCTGGATGGAGCCCAGGATGGTCATCGGGCCGACGCAGAAGACCAGGCTGGCCGTCAGGAAGGCGCGGTTGAAGCGGGATGTAGCGGGCTGTGGTAGGTCAGAGATAGACGCGCTACCACCCCGCGTGGTCTTGTGTTCGAGCCAGCGTCCTAACTGGTTGATCCGGTGCTCAATGCGCAGCAATTCCCCCGCGATGCCCCCCAGAAGGAGGCTGCCCAGGACAATGAGGATGTTATCGGTTTCGAAGGAAAGTTGAACGCCGATGACGATGGTCAACAGGCCCAGGCCGTGCATAATCGTCTCGCGCACTCTATCGGGCAAGCGAGCGCCCAACACCGTGCCCAGTGTCCCGCCCGCCAGGACGGTGACGACGTTGATGATAGTGCCTATGCCGGCCATTGTCCAACCTGTTCGCGGATAGCAGCCGCCATCCGCCGCGCACGCTCCGGTGCATCGCCGATGTGACCGGCGGTCTCGAGCAACTCGCGCACGCTGCCGGCAGGCAGGTAGCGCAGCACCTCCGGGTCGGCGGCCAACCGGTCGGCCAGCGGGTTGGGTTGCCCCCGCTGCACACTATCCCAGGCGACCATCGCGTGCCTACGGATCACTTCGTGCATCGCCTGGCGGCCGGCGCCGGCCCGTGCCAGTTCCATCAGGAGGCGCTCGGTGGCGGCAAAGGTGCCGTAGGCATTCAGGTTGCGGGCCACGGCCTCGTCGTGGATGTTCAAGTCCCGCAGGATGCGGTGGGCGCGGCGCAAAAGTTCATCGCTGGTCAGGAACGCCCCCGGCAGGAAGAGACGGCGGTTGGCCGAATCGTCCAGCGTGCGCTCCAGCAAAGAGTGGGCGGCGTTGTCCCAGGCCACACGGAGCAGCGCGGCGACGTAACGGGCCAGGCTGTTCATGTTCTCCGCGTTGACCGGGTTGCGTTTGAAAGGCATGGCCGATGAGCCCACCTGCCGCGCTCCGAAGGGTTCACTCCATTCGCCGATGGGCGGCGATTGCAACAGCCGCAGGTCGAAAGCGAAGCGGTAGAGCGACGCGGCCAGCCCCGCCAGTGCCGCCAGCACGCGGTAGTCCTGCTTGCGCGGGTAGACCTGGGCGGCGACGGGGAAGGGGGCCATCCCCAGTTCCGCCATCACGAGAGATTCCAGTTCGGCAGGGGTCATCTCGGCGCCGGATAACAGTTGGGCGTAGGCGGCACTGGTACCCACCGCGCCCTTGATACCCTTGCCCCGGATGTGCTCCCGCACACGGTGTAATTCGACATAGTCCTCCAGCAGGTCTTGCCCGTAAATCGCCAGCCGGTAGCCGACGGTGATAGGCTCGGCGGGCTGGAGGTGGGTAAAGCCCATGCACACTTGCTCGGCGCGGGTCTCGATCAGGTCGGCCAGGGTGGTCAAAAGCGCATGCAGTTTTTCCAGCAGCAGGTCAAGCGATTCGCGGATGCGCAGCGCGTCGGCGTTGTCCTGCACATCAGCGCTGGTGGCCCCCAGGTGGAGCACCGGCCCGCCGGCGGGACATTGCTCGGCAAAGGTGCGCAGTTCGGCCATCAGGTCGTGATGTATCTGGGACTCGATCTCGGCGGCGCGGGCCAGGTCCACGTCGGCCTGGTGCGCGCGCAGTTCGGCCAGTTGCTCCACCGTGACCAGCCCGGCCCGATGTTGCGCCGTCGCCAACGCGACCCACACGCGCCGCCACAGTTGCCGCTTGTGCTCCTCTGACCAGACGCGGCGTATCTCCTCGGAGCCGTAGCGCCAGGTAAAGGGGGAGAGATATGTTTCGTGGGTGAATTGGGTTTTTGGTTTCATGGGCTAGACCTGGTACGACTGTAACTTGACAATGGCATATTCACATCGCACGGCGGTCAAAACCGCGTGCTACATCTGC
>CAYQTW010000243.1:0-5512 GCA_964420485.1 uncultured Anaerolineales bacterium | reverse complement strand
ACGCGATGATTATCGGGGTTCGTTACCGCGTCATCTCTAGTCGCATAGACCGGTCCGTGTTGTGGAAAATCACGAATCGCCCATCTCGCAGCCGGTCGTATATGTCGCCTGGTAACGCGGCGGGGTCGCAGTTCATGGCAAATAATGTGTGGGCCCGCCGTGTCACCGCCAGCCGGTAACGGTCGTCCAGGAAGGCGGTGCGGAATTCGTAGGCAAAGTCGGTCATGCGCGCCGCGTCGAACTCGTCAATCGCCAGAACGGGCAGCAACTTTAATCGCTCATACCGCGCACGGGCGTCAGTCTTGGCGCTCGGACTATACCCGGCGCGGACATACTCGAGCAGGTCGTGCATCCTCACATAAGTGCCCACGATGCCGTGGCGTTGCCTGAATTCGTTGACTATGGCCTGCAAGATCAGCGTCTTGCCATTGCCATAGCCACCCCACAGGGTCAAGAATCCCCACGGCTCTGCGACGAATTTTCGCGCCAATTTGGTCATGCGCGCCGTGTCGCCCACCAGCGCCACGTCATCGAGGCATACCGCCGTTTCCTCCGGCAAGAGTCCCGAGATGCGAGCCAGCCGACTGATTTCGACAGCCTTGTGTACGCCTGTGGGGTCCGGGCAGCGCACCATCGTCACGTGTCCGTCGTAGCCAATATCGTCCTGGCACTCGACCCATCCCGTGTTGCCACAAACCGGGCACGTTCTACTTTTCACGTTGCCTCCTCTTCAGTTCAGCCAGCGCCGCTCGCTGGCGGGCCCGCGTCTCGGCGTCTACGTCCTCTGCTGGCGGTTTCTCTCTGATAGTGCGCTCCTGGCGTTGGTTATACCCCCGTCCACGCTGCCCGGGCTTGCGCTTTGGTTTCGGTTTGCCCACGTTTTCCAGGCACTTGACAAGATAGTCCAACCGACGGACGTTGGACTGCACAACTGCATCGAACGCTTTTCGCCACTTGTTTATATCTCGATGCTCTTCAGTCAGCACCATCAAGTGCTGGGCCGTGCCCTCTGTGACCAATCCGATTTCGTTTTCGTACATCACAATCACCTGGGCCAGCACCGGGTCGGTTTCGGTCGTGGGCGTGGTAGCCATCATGGGGCCATGAGGAGGTTCTGGCAGTGGCGGCGGTTCCTCCAACTCTTCCAGCGATGGCATGCTCATCTTGCCAACGGCGACGGCCTGCACCCATTCGGGCGTCATCACGTTGCCCACCCGACGTCCCATTTCCAGGATGATGTTGGCTAACGTGCCGATCACCAGGTCGGGGCTGAGCAACCCGGTCAGTGTATCCAGTCCATCGGAGGTCAATTCGTCGCCGGTCGCCAGTCTCCAGGCAGACACGAGAAATTGGTCGCTGGGCTCTATACCGTTACCAGAATCAACCTCAACCTCACCCTCAACCTCACCCCCAACCTCAAAATCAAAGTTGAGCGCATAAACAGGTTCGCCTTGCTCCTCCCCAATCTCGTGCCGCACCAGATAGCCGGCCTCCCAACATTCCTGCAACGCTCTGCTTACCGTCTCCTGGCTCTCGCATCCCATCTTTTCCTGGAACTGGGAGCAGGATAAGCCACCCCCGTCGGTGTCTGGCAGTCCCCACGTCTGGCGGATGGCCACGCAAAGCGCCTTCCAGGCCTCGGGAGATAGCCCAGGCATAATCACGTCAAACACTGCGTTGTGGATCGGAAACCAACCGTGCGCGTCAAACGGTCTCACCGGCGCCACTGTTTGCCTCCCCCCTGAATATCCATTACTCGTTTCGTATTTGTTTACCGCCTCGTTTTGCGGCAGCGGATAGAAGCGGATAAATGGATGAAGAGGTCTGTCCTCGTCATCGTTGGCTCAGTCTGGCGATTTTACTGTTCGGAGATTGCAGTGTCGGCAGGCTATCCGCTTATCCGTTTCTCATCCGCTGCTCTAACAAACACCTCGCTTCCTCAACGAACCGCAATGTCCAGTATACCGTCATTGTTTACATCGGTCAAGTAGAGTTGACGCCAGGTGCCGGCGGGCGAGCGCCATTCCAGCGTGAAACCAAAGCCATTCCAGCGCCACACATCCACGTGGGTGGCGGGGCCGTCGCGGCCGGTGGCGTAATCTCCTTCCAGCGTCACCACCTCGTTGCGGCTATCCCCATTCACGTCCCCCACCGCCAGTGCCAGGAGCGGCGCGGGCAACGCAGATCCGGCCCAGATTTCGCGCCCACATTGAGGGTCGAGCAGGATGAGGTGGCAACTGTCACCCGCCGCGTCGTGAAAGCCGGTGATGAGACTGGGGGCGGGGACCCAACGCTGGATGGGCCAATCGCGCCAGGGCCGCCAGACGAGCAGCGCCCATTCGAGAGCGCCGTCATTCGTGACATCGGCCAGAACGGCGGCGGTGATGTGCCAGGAGGGATGGTTGGTTTGTTGGTTAGTTGGTTGAGCAACGTGGGAAACGGGTGAGGGGTGGAGGAGGTGAAAGGAGTCCTCGCGGAAGGTGTAAGCTTGCCAGAGGGTCAGGGGAGCGGATTGCGGCGACAGAGTCAGGATGACAACGATGAGCACGGCCAACAAGAGACGGGTTGTCATTCGCCGTTCGTCATTCGCCATTTGTTCATTGGTATGTGTTTGCCGGGGTGTGCCTGGTGCAGCGGATAGGTAACGGATAAGCAGATGAGTGGGCGCCACGAGCCGGGACGGTGCGGCCCCTTCCCAATCGAACGACGGTTGAGATTGATCCGCCGCCGGGCCATCATCCGTTTATCCGCTCTTTATTCGTTGCGCCTTGACCCCGGCAAATAATTACGTTCATTGTTCATTTCCCGATATGCCTGAAACCGCCCCTCCAAGATCGCCTCCCGGAGTTCGCGGGCGATGGTGAGGAGGAGGTGCACGTTGTGGAGAGTGAGCAGGTGGTGGCCCAGGATCTCGTTGGTTTTGGTCAGGTGACGGATGTAGGCGCGGCTAAAGTGGGTGCAGGCGTAGCAGGTGCAGCCGGGCACCAGCGGCGCGGGGTCGTCGGCGAATTTCGCATTGCGCAGGTTGATCCGGCCGGTGCGGGTGAGAGCGCCGCCGTTGCGGGCCAGCCGCGTGGGCAGGACACAATCGAACATGTCCACGCCCCGCGCCACGCACTCTACCAGGTCCGCCGGCGTGCCGACGCCCATCAGGTAGCGCGGCCGGTCTGCTGGCAAGAGCGGGTCGAGCGCCTCCAACACAGTGTGCATCTGCGCCTTTGTCTCGCCCACGCTCAAGCCCCCGATGGCGTAGCCGTCGAAACCCAGGCCGGTGAGGAAACGGGCCGATTGCTCCCGCAGGTCGGGAAAGACGCCGCCCTGGACAATGCCAAAGAGGGCCTGGTCGCCGCGGGTTTTGGCGGCCTGGCACGCTTGCGCCCAGGCGTGGGTGCGGGCCAATGCCTGCACGTTATAGTCATAGTCCAGGGGTGGGGCGCACTCGTCCAGGCAGGTGATGATGTCGGCCCCCAGGTTCTCCTGGATGGCGATGGCTTTTTCCGGGGTGAAATGGTGCTCGGAGCCGTCAATGTGGGAGCGAAAGGTCACTCCACCGGCGTCAATCTTGCGCCGCTGGGCCAGGCTGAAAACCTGGTAGCCGCCAGAGTCGGTGAGGATGGAGCCATCCCAGCCCATAAAAGCGTGCAGGCCACCCAGCCGGGCAATGCGCTCGTCGCCGGGGCGCAGGTGGAGATGGTAGGTATTGGCCAAGATGACCGTCGCGCCCAGGTCGTGCAAGTCGCGGGGGGAGACGGCCTTGACGGTGGCCTGGGTGCCGACAGGCATAAAGACCGGCGTGGGGACGGGGCCGTGCGGGGTCTGGAGGAGCCCGGCGCGGGCGCGGCCATCGGTGGCTAAAAGTGTAAATTGGAACATTCGATTCTACCTCCCCACCGGCAACTCGATAGTAAACGTCGTCCCCTGGCCCGGCTCACTCTCGACGCCGATGCGGCCGCCGTGGGCTTGCACCAACTGGCGGGCGATGGCCAGCCCCAGGCCGCTCCCCGCTCCGCCGGCGTGGGAGCGCGACCGGTCGCCGCGCCAGAAGCGGTCAAAGATGTAGGCCAGGTCCTCGGCCGGGATGCCTTCACCGGTGTCGCGCACGATGATGCGCACGCCATCTTGAATAGGATCTGCCCGGAGTGTGATTGTCCCACCGGACGGTGTGTGGCGCAGCGCGTTGGCCATCAGATTGCCGAGTACCTGGTCCAAGCGCCCCACATCGGCGACGACGGTTAGCGTGGACTGGGCAGGCTCAACGCGCAGGTCTATCCCCGCCGCCTCGGCTTGGCCGCTGAAACTGGTGGACACATCGGCCAACAACTCGACCACGTCCACTATCTCCCGGTTCAGCGGCAACTGGCCCGCCTCCGCCAGTGAGAGCGTCCGCAAGTCGTCCACCAGCCGCGCCAGCGTGCGCGTCTCGTCCAGCGTGGCGCCAATGTGCTCCGCAGATGGTGCGTACACGCCATCGAGGATGCCCTCCAGGTTGCCCTGGATGATGTGCAGCGGCGTGCGCAGTTCGTGGGCCACGTCGGCGGTGAGATTGCGGCGGCGCTGGTCGGCCTGCTCCAGTTCCTCGGTCATGTGATTGAAGGACTGGGCCAGCCGGCTGAACTCGTGGGGGCCATGTTCCGACACCGGCACGCGCACGCTCAAGTCGCCCCCGGCCACGGCGTCGGCGGCGGCCATGACGTCGGCCAGTGGGGTGGCAATGTCCCGAAAGGCCCGTCGAGCCACCAGTCCCGCCAGCAGCGGCAGCGCCAGCGACAGGCCACAGCCCCCGACCCACACCAACACTGCCGTCTGTCCACTACCTCCGAACAGCCGCGTGAACAGAAACGCCAGCGCCGCCATCCCGCCCAGCATCAGCAGGGCTATAAAGCCAAAGACCCCGGCAAAGCGGAGGAAGAGAAATCGCCGCTCGAGACGTCGCGCTCGCGGCCGCCGGGGAAACCCGTGGTCGCGGGGCCAGGGTGCCCACGGCGGATGCGGCCGGTGTTCATGATGTTTCCAGAACTTGGTCAAGATCACACCTCGGAAGTGGCCTGTGTTAAATCTCTCACCTGCCGTCGAATCTCTTCAAAGTAAGGGTGTTCCAGAATTTAAAGTATCCCAAATCATAGCCTGTCATTCTGAGCCGGAGCGCAGCGGAGGTGAAGAATCTCGCCTTGGACAAGACCCTCCCCCGGTTTTGTGGACAGGGGATTAAGCTACACTCTGCTGCTGATGGTAGAGTTGCTCATAGGCTTCAGGGCTAAGATAGTCCAGCGACGAGTGAAGCCGACGCCGATTGTAGAACGCCTCGATGTAGTAGAAGATGTCAGATCTCGCCTCGTCGCGGGTGCGATACACACGATGGTGTACCCACTCGCTCTTCAACGAGCCGAAGAAGCTCTCCATTGGGGCATTGTCGTACCAAGTGCCGACGCCATTCATGCTGACCTGGATGTCCCAGTCCTTTAAGAAGGTATCGGATAACTCCATCTCTCTCATTCCTACAATATCTTACTTG
>CAYQTW010000242.1:0-5514 GCA_964420485.1 uncultured Anaerolineales bacterium | reverse complement strand
CAGTCCACGTAGGTGGACTTGGCAATGATTGCCCGCGAATTTATTCGCTGGGCTTTATGTCAATTTAGCAATCAAATGGAAAAAGAACAAGTCTGGCTCGAGTGCGCAGCCTGTGGACACCGTGTCCCTTTTGTCCGGCCGCTAAAGGCCTGCGAACGGTGCGGCGAGGAATGGCTCGACGCAAGGTACGAATATGACCGCGTGCGAGCACAGTGGCCGGCTGTGCTGCGCGAGCGACCGTTCGATATGTGGCGCTATCGAGAGTTGCTCCCCCTCCGCGACGACGTCAACAAGGTGACGATGGGCGAGGGAGGCACCCCGTTGCTCCACGCCACCAACCTGGGCTTGATGCTCGGCTGCCCCTACATCTACGTCAAGGACGAGCGACAGGGGCCGACCGGTTCGTTCAAGGACCGGCAGGCGTCGTTGGCCCTCTCGGTGATGAAGGAGCAAGGCGTGACCGAGGCGGTCGTTGCCTCCACCGGCAACGTTGCTATTTCCTACTCGGCTTACTCTGCGCTGGCCGGCATCAAAATGTGGACCTTTCTCACCAGCCTGGTGCCTCCTGAAAAGATGCGCGAGGTGGCGCTCTACGGCAGCCAAGTCGTCAAAGTGACCGCCACTTATGACCAGACCAAAAAGGTCGCCGCGCAATTTGCGGCCCGCAATGGGCTGTGCCTCGAACGGGGCATCCGGGGCATCTCGGCCCGCGAGAGTATGAAAACTGTCGCTTTCGAAATCGCGGAACAACTTCCCGCGCTCCTCGACTCCCCCCCTGTAGGGGGGGCAGGGGGGGAGGATACCTCCTGGCGCACACCAGACTGGTACTTTCAAGCAGTCAGCGGGGGAATGGGGCCGGTCGGCGTGTGGAAGGGATACGAGGAACTGATGACACTGGGACTGGTGGATCGCATGCCCCGCTTGGCCTGCATCCAGGCCGCTGGCTGTGCGCCGATGGTCAACTCGTTCAACAAGGGACTGGAGGAGGCCGAGCCGGTGCTCAACCCGCAGACGCTGGTCATCACCATCGCTACTGGCAGCCCCGGGCCCGCCTACTCCTTCCTGGCCCGAATCATCCGAGAGCACGGGGGCGCTTTCGAATCTGTCACCGACGAGGAGACGTTCCGCGCCATGCACGTGATGGCCAAGTTGGATGGCATCTCGATGGAGCCAGCGGCAGCGACAGCCTTCGCCGGCCTCTTCAAATTGCTCAGATCGGGCGTGGTCCGGCGCGACGAGGTCATCGTCGTCAACTGCTCCGGTCATACCTTCCCGGTTGAAAAGTACCTCCTGGGAGATAAGTGGGCGCAGACAGTGGAGATGCCCACGGAGGCCCTGTCTGCTGACAGACAGGGCCGGGCCGTCAAGGAGGGGCTGCTGGGTTCGCTGGAGCGACTCGATAGGCGCGTGCAGAGCATTGCCATCATCGAGGACGACCCCAAGGCCGCGCTCCTATTGCGCCGCATCCTGCAGACCCAGGGCGATTACCGTATTTTCGAGGCTCACGGTGGGGCCGAGGGCATTGAGATGGTACGCCGCGAACGGCCCGATCTGGTATTGCTCGACCTGATGATGCCAGACGTGGATGGTTTTGCAGTGTTGGAGGCTCTCAAGGCCGACGAGGAAGTGAGCGACGTGCCGGTGGTCGTCGTCACAGCCAGGGAATTGACCACCGCCGAGCGAGAACGCCTCAATGGCCAGATTGAGATGTTGATGCAAAAGGGTTCCTTCACCGACGAGGATTTGTTGGAGGCGATCCTGAAACAGACGGTATAGAGGTATCTTCTCAAAATGTAGGGGCGAGCTTTTGCGGTCGCCCTGATGGGCAGGGGCAAGCCCGGCCCCTACCCCACAATATTGAGAAAATACGTATAGAGCAATGAACAATGGACAAAGAACAATGAATAATGAACAAGGATGCGCCAAAATCATCTACGTGGAAGATGACCCAGCCAGTGTAATGCTGGTGCGACGCCTGCTCGGGAGCGAGGGATACCAGGTCATAGCCGTCGAAGATGGCCTCTCCGCCATTGAGGTCGTTGAGCGCGAGAGACCCGACTTGATTCTGATGGACATCAATATCGGCAAGATGGATGGCTACGAGGTGACCACCAAGATTCGCAACATTCCCAGGTTGAGCGCCATTCCCATCGTCGCCGTCACTGCCGCCACGCTAAAGGGTGACCGGGAGCGGGCGCTCATTGCTGGCTGCGATGGCTACATCCCCAAGCCAATTGACGTGAACCGTTTCTCCGACCAGGTGCGCTCTTTTCTGCTGGGGTTGAAGGAGGAAGTCGGGTCGCCGGAGGAAAAGACCGAGTACCTGGTCGAGTACAGTCGCAAGTTGGTGAGCCGGCTGGAAAAAAAGATCCGTGAACTGGAGGCGGCGAACGCCGAGTTACAACAACTCGAAAAGATGAAATCGGACTTTATCCTCCTGACCAGCCATGAACTGCGCACGCCGTTGACCTGCATCTACGGTTATGTCCAGATGCTGCTCCAGAATCCAGAGATTCACGGCTCGTCCGACGCAGAGGATAGTCCGCGCTACCTGCTGCAGCGCATCGCTGACGCCACACGACGGCTGGGCCGGGTCTTTGATGAGATCCGCAATGTCTCCTTGGTTGACGCCGGCCGTTTGCACCTGATCAAAAAATCAATGACGTTGGAACCATTGATACACAGCGTGGTGACGAATCTGCAAGACTCTAGCCTGCCACGTGATTTGCAATTCGAGTTCGATGGTCTGGCGGACCTGCCAGCGATTTACGGCGACGCGCAACGGCTGCACCAGGCGCTGCAAAACATCATCGGCAACGCCATAAAGTACACCCCTGACGGCGGGCACATTTACATCACAGGACATCGGATCGAAGATACGGTGCACATTGCCGTTCAGGATACCGGAGTGGGCATCGCGCCGGAGGATCGAGAGCGCATCTTTGGCCGCTTTTACGTCTTGGAAAACACGGCTCTGCACACTTCCAGCAAGACCGCCTTCAGAGGGGGGGGGCTGGGGCTAGGGCTGGCGCTGGCGCGAGGTATCATTGAGGCCCACGGGGGCAAAGTCTGGTTGGAAAGTGAAGGATACAACGACAAGCAACTGCCGGGGAGCACTTTTCACATTCTCTTGCCACTAACGACGGAAAGCTGCTAATTGTTATTCCTCCACTCTAGCGGCGTATTTCCCTCCGCCAGACGCACTCCTGGGTCGCGAGACATCAATACCAGACTGATCACCAGTAGTATGCCCCCGGCCCACTGCACGGGTGTCAGCCGCTCGCCTAGCAGCAGGAAAGCCAGCACCAGGCTGACGAACAGTTCTAGTAGGCCGATCAATGCTGTCTCGACCCCTCCGATCCGTTGCAGCCCGCTGAACATTGCCAGACGCGAGAGCGCGGTCGTCAGCCCCAGCGCCAGGATAGCGCGCCAACCGGCGGTCGCGATAGGCTCTACTGGCTGTGCCTGCAATACCCGCGCCAGGCCCACCACGCAGGCCATGGTCGTCAGGATATAGAGCGTCGCCGGGCGCGATGGCGCGTCGGCAAGCACCCACTGGCCCAGTACCAGGTGCCAGCCGTAGGTGGCCGCCGAGGCGATCATCAACGTCACCCCCAGCCAGTCCAGTTCCCCCGGCTCCACACGGGTCAGGAGATAAGTCCCCAGCATAGAGAGCAATAGCCGCGCCAACGTCAGGCGGGTCAGCGGTTGCCCGGCAGCAAAGAAGAACAGCACCACCCACAGTGGGTAGATCGTGTTGAGCAGCGAGGCCAGGGAAGCATCGAGGCGCGCCAGGCCGGTGAAATAGAGTAGCGAGCCAAAACCGTTGACCGCACCAACGCCAATGCATCCGATCAGATCGTGCCAGGTGATGGCGATCTCGCGACGCCAAAAGATGATAAATGTCAGCCAGAGGAGCAGCGCCGCCACCAGCGTGCGAAAGGCCACCAGGGTGAACGGTGTGACACCGCCTGCGTAGGCCAGTTTACCCAGAATGGGCGCCCAGCCCAGAAAGAAACTGGCCACCATCGCGCTCGTGATCCCCCGGCGCTGCTCGCGATTCAAACGCACCGTCTTGTCATTTGTCATTGGTCATTGCTCATTGGTCATTAGACATTATCGGTAATAACCAAGGCAGAGAATAGGACACAGATTTTCACAGATAAACACAGATAAGACCAATTAAAATCTGTGAAAATCTGTGTTTATCTGTGTCCCAAAAAGCAGTATACTTATTTCCGATAATGTCTATTGTTCACTTGTCATCGGTCATTGATTGTGTTACACTCTTGCACATGACCTCGAAACAGAAGCGTATCATCGCCGCCCTGGTGGTCGCCAACACCATCGTCGTCTTGGTCATGACGGTGCTCGTGACACGCCCTTCTGGCACCGCTCCCTCTCTTCCTCAACACTCCTACACTCCCACGCTCCCTCGTACTCGCGCGCTTTCACAAGAGTCCTGCCAGTGGAAGGCCACGCAACTGATGGCCCAGGCTGGCCTGGGTGGGACGGTGGCGCTGACCCCAGGTAGGTCACTCCGCTTCGAGATCGCCTGTACTCTCGCGCCGGGCCAGACGGCGGACGAGGCTGCTCAACTGGTGTGGACAGCCTTTGACGTCGCGCTGGCTCTGGATGAAGACGAATGTGGTTCATTCACTCAGGTCGAGGTTGCCATTTTGGCCCAGGGCATCCAGACCGACACGCACATCAGCGCCAGTGTGAGCACAGCAGACCTGACGTCCTTTGGCGCCGATGAATTGAGTGAGAACGAGTTCATCAAGCGCGTGACCTACTCCAATCCCTAACCCTCCAGCCGTTCCAGGTGCGCCAGGCTCGCCATCAGCCGCTTCTGCCCAGTTTTCTCAAAGATCACCGTGACGATCTCGTCGCCTCCACCGGCGCGGCTCTCCACCACCAGTCCCTCGCCAAAGGTCGCGTGCCGCACCCGCTGTCCGGCAGAAAATTGCGAATTGCGAATTGCGAATTGCGAATCACGCCCCTCGGCCCTTGCCCCTAGCCCTTTGTCCCTCATCTTCCGCGCACCGCCAACCAATTCTGGCGGGATGTCGTCCAGGAAGCGGCTGGGCACCGAGGGTTCGCTTTCGCCGTAGCGGGTGCGAATAAAAGTGCGGGTCAAAAAAAGCCGGTCCTTGGCCCGCGTCAGGCCGACGTACATCAGCCGCCGCTCCTCGGCCATCTGCTCCGGGTCGTCGAAGGAGCGGCTGTGGGGCAGTATCCCCTCCTCCAGCCCGGTGATGAACACGACGGGGAACTCGAGTCCCTTGGCGCTGTGAAGCGTCAACAGCGTCGGCGCGTCGGCCTCGGTGCTCAGGTTGTCCACGTCGGAGACGAGCGCGACGTCGGCCAAAAAGTCGGTCAGTGTCATATTCTCATAGTCGGCGGCCACGTTGCGCAACTCTAGCACGTTGGCCCAGCGATCCTCTCCCTCCTCGGAACCGTCGCGGAGATAATCGCCGTAACGGGTGTCCTCCAACACGCGATCTATCAACT
>CAYQTW010000241.1:0-5557 GCA_964420485.1 uncultured Anaerolineales bacterium | reverse complement strand
ATACCAAGGTTCTCTAACCCCTCGAAACAGTCAGAGTAACTGGATGGTGCCTTGTGTGCAGTTTTCGCCAGGATGTGACTACATACGGCTGCTATGGCCTCAATAGCGATAAGCAGGAGGTGCAGCACAGTGTATAGATTGCGTTCATCGGCGAAGAATTCTTCGTCAGACTGAGCGGCGTACTGGCGCACCTTTATGATGCTCTCTCGTATCTCACGTGCTCACTCGCGCACCCGCTCTACGTCAATTCCCTGCATCACGATGTCACCTCCCGCAAGTATTCCCGGATGTAGTACGAGTATTCCATGTAGGCCAGCCCTACCTGTTCGACGAGATTGGTCAAGCACTCGTCGTCCCGGTCAAGGAAAACCTCCCCCCGATGTAAAACGCTGTGTTGAAAGCCGAGGGGAGCCGTGTTCAGGGTGTGTAGGTCCACAGGGGTGTGCAGAGCCAGCGTCAGATCAGCGGAGAGTGTCATCTCGTACTCAAAGAGGTCCCGCCCCGAGGCCCAGGCGGGGTCCAGGTAAACGGCTACGTCCACATCATGGTACGGTAGAGCCTCGTCCACGAAGGAGCCATGGAGATAGGCAAAAACAATTTCCTGACGCGACTCTAACGCTGTCCGGAGTTGCTGGCGGAGATTTGCACGCCGTTCCATCATTCACCTTCTCCCATAGCATGCAACATCTGCGCCTGTTCTTGCGCGGCCAGTGCGTCAACGAAGGCATCCAGGTTGCCATCCAATATGTCTGACAGCCGGTAGAGCGTCAGGCCAATGCGATGGTCGGTGACACGGTTCTGGGGAAAGTTATAGGTGCGGATCTTTTCGCTGCGTTCGCCGCTGCCAACCTGGGCACGTCGCGTCGCGGACACCTTGGCCTCCTGCTTCCGGCGCTCCTGCTCGTAGAGCCGCGCCCGCAGGATAGCCATCGCCCGCAGTTTGTTCTGCGTCTGTGAACGCTCGCTTTCGCAGGCGACGACCATCCCCGTCGGTTTGTGGATGATGCGAATGGCGGTGGCGTTTTTCTGCATGTGCTGCCCGCCAGGGCCGGAGGCGCCGTAAGATTCGATTTCCAGATCCTTGAGGTCAACGTGAATCTCTACATCGTCCACCTCCGGCAAGACGGCGACGGTGGAGGTGGAGGTGTGAATGCGCCCAGAGGACTCGGTGATGGGCACCCGCTGGACACGATGGACGCCGCTTTCAAACTTGAAGCGGGAAAAAGCCCCCTGTCCCTTTACGTCCAAGATCACCTCTTTGAAGCCGCCAACGCCGGTGGAATGGGCGTTCAACATTTCCGTCTTCCACCCCTGCCGCTCGGCGTAGCGGGTGTACATGCGGCACAGGTCGGCGGCGAACAGGCCGGCCTCGTCGCCGCCGGCTCCGGCGCGAATTTCGACGATCACGTTTTTGGCGTCGCGCGGGTCCTTGGGGATCAACAACCGTTGCAGGCGGGACTCGAGTTCGTCCAGCCGGGCCTGCAAGTGGGCGATCTCTTCCTCGGCCAGTTCCCGCAGTTCGGGGTCGGCGTCACCGACCAGCAACGTCTTTGTCTCCTCCAATTCCTCGGCCGTCGCCTTATAATCCCGGTAGGCGATGACGACATCTTCGAGGTCGGCCCGCTCTTTGGCGTATTGGGCTACGCGCTCATAGTCCTGCGCCACGGCCGGGTCGGCCATCAAACGCATCAGTTCATCGTATCGCCCTTCGATCTGGTTCAGTTTCTCTAACATAGTCTCCTCAATTCATGCGCTGAGGCGGCCTGGGTAGGCCGCCTATGTGCCGAGGAGTATTATAACAGAGCGGGACACGACGTCAAGGAGCGGCCCTGGCGCTTGCCCCTATCCGCCCTCTGTGTTACACTATGGACATCACATTGTACGTGTTTACCGTCTTGTGAGCTTGGTGCAACGGATAGAGGCAGCGGATAAGCGGATGGTAGTTCCCTTCATACAGAGATACTCTCGCAGTCCACAAGATTTTTGCTACTGGAGTGCCCACATCAATGTCTGGGGGGCTATCAGCGGACGGGAGCGAGGATCCGTTTATCCGCTTTCCGTCCGCTGCCTCAACCCCCGGTAAACAAATACATTACATCATTGGAGTCGTGTATGCTTGCCAAAGTGACCAGTTGCGCCCTGGTGGGTCTGGATGGAGTCATCGTTGACGTGGAGGTGGATACCTCGCGGGGCATGCCGTCGCTCATCATCGTCGGCCTGCCCGACGCCGCGGTCAAAGAATCGAGCGAACGGGTACGGGCAGCGGTCAAAAACTCGGGATTGGTTTTCCCCGGCAAACGCATCACCGTCAACCTGGCCCCGGCCGACATCCGCAAGGCCGGCCCGGTCTATGACCTACCCATCGCCGTGGGTGTGCTCATCGCCTCGGAACAGTCGTGGCCCCAGGAGGTCGAGGATGCGCTCTTCATCGGCGAACTCTCGCTCGACGGCTCGGTGCGCCATGTCAACGGCATCCTGCCCATCGCGGCGGCGGCCCACCAGCAGGACATCCGTCGTATCTTTGTCCCTGCCGCCGACGCGCCCGAAGCAGCGCTGATTGACGGGCTAGAGGTCGTCCCGGTCGAGCACCTGGGCCAACTGGCAGCCCACCTGCAAGGGCTGCGCACGATCCCGCCCTATACGCCTGATCTGGACCCGGCGTCGCTGCCGCTCCCACCGTACGCGGCGGACTTTGCCGAGATCAAAGGGCAGGAGCACGTCAAGCGGGCGCTGGAGGTGGCGGCGGCTGGGGGGCACAATGTCCTAATGGTGGGTCCCCCGGGTGCCGGCAAGACGCTTCTGGCCCGCTCGACGCCCTCCATCCTGCCCGCGATGACCGTCGAGGAGGCGCTGGAGGTGACCAAGGTTTACAGCATTGCCGGCCTTCTGCCGCCGGACACGCCCATCATCCGCCACCGGCCTTTCCGCGCCCCTCACCACACGATCAGCCACGCCGGATTGGTCGGCGGCGGCCACTGGCCGCGCCCCGGTGAGATCAGCCTGGCCCATCGAGGGGTACTCTTTCTGGACGAACTGCCCGAGTTCGGCACGCGCACGCTAGAGGGACTGCGGCAGCCGATTGAGGACCACAAGGTGGTGATCTCACGCGCTGCCGGCACGCTGACCTTTCCGGCCAACTTTATCTTTATGGCGGCGATGAACCCCTGCCCCTGCGGCTACTATGGCGATCCGACGCACGAGTGCACGTGCAGCCTGACGACGATCAGCCGCTACCAAAAGCGCATTTCCGGGCCGCTCCTGGACCGCATTGACATTCACGTCCAAGTGCCCCGGGTGGACTATGACAAACTGACCGACGAGCGAATGGGGGAGCGGTCGGAAACGATCCGGGAGCGGGTGGAGCGGGCGCGGGAGGTGCAGCGGAAGCGTTTCGCGGACACACCGCTCTCGTGCAACGCCGATATGGGGCCGACCGAGGTGCGCAAGATCTGCCGGTTGGACGAGACGGGCCGGGGGCTGGTGCGGGCGGCAATGCAGCAACTTCAGATGAGCGCCCGCGCTTTCCACCGCATCCTGAAACTGTCGCGCACGATCGCGGACCTGGCCGGAAACGAGCGCATCGAGACGGCGCACCTGGCGGAGGCGATCCAGTACCGGCCGCGGCGACAGATGTGAGATGGAGAGCGCAGAGGATGTAGACGTCAAAGAATAGAGACGGCGGCGCAGGGGCGGCCCCCGGTGAATGTTACTGCCACTGGTCGCCGGCCTGTTCGCTCCGCCGGACCAACTCTGTCGCCGCCGTCGCCAGCCCGACCACCAGCCAAAAGAGGGTGACGGAATGATGGAAATCCAAGTTGAAGAAATAGTGATCGAAGACACCTCCCACCAGCGCGCCGACGATG
This sequence comes from uncultured Anaerolineales bacterium, assembly GCA_964420485.1. Taxonomy (GTDB): domain Bacteria; phylum Chloroflexota; class Anaerolineae; order B4-G1; family B4-G1; genus CAYQTW01. The sequence continues at coordinate 1,694 of CAYQTW010000241.1, read as the reverse complement.
CCGGCGTGCAATCCCCAGAACAGCGGCTCTAGTTCCAGATTGGTCGCCGCCAGGGCGCGGGTGCGCCAGAAGCGGGCGAAAAAGACGGCCATCACGACGAGGAAACTGACCAGGCCCACCAGCCCCATCTGCTCGGCGATGAGGAGATAGACATTGGAGACGCCGATGTAGGTGTCAATGTCGGGCGATGCGGCGAAACCGACGCCCAGCCAGGGATAGCGCCCAATCAGGATCAGCGCGTCCTTATACTCGCCAAAGCGCATCTGAGTGGCCAGGTCCTGACCCCGTAACCCCGCGATCAAGTGCGCGATCTGGCCCGGAGCCAGGAGAAGCACGAGCACCAGCGCCGCGAGCAGAAGTGGCCACAGTTTGCGGTAGCGCAAGGTGGCGACGATGGCCAACGTGATGCCCACGCCGACCAGCGAACCCCGGCTGATGGTCAGCCCCAGGCAGAGCGCCATCACGCCTAGTATCGGCACCAGGTAGCGGCGGCGGATGAGGGGCCGCCGGGCGAAGAGTTGCACCACGCCGATTCCCAGTGTCATATTGAGCAGGCTGCCCAGCACGTTGGGGTCTACCGAGGTGGAGGTGGCCCGCATCGGCAGTTCGGGGTCGTCGCGGATGTAGCGCAGGACGCCCGGCCCGGCGGGGTAGCCCAGCCGGGCCAGCGTGGAGAGGGCACGGATGACCAGATCGTCAGAGATGTAAGCGGCAACGACGTACAAAACGATGCCGAGTGCAGCGGCGGTGAATGCACACAAGAGCAACGCGCGCACGATACGCCGCAGTCGTTCCGCGTCGCGCACGGTGTTGACGACGAGGAAAAACAGCGCCACGCTGAGCAATACTTCGGCAAAGTGACGCAGGACGTAAGAGGTCAGGGGGGCGTGGGCCAGCCCAAAGATGAACGACCCCACCGCGAGCAGCATGAACACAATGATGGGCAATCCCAGCGGTGTGCCGGTGAACGCGCCCTGGTCACCGCTGGCGATCCAGAGCGCCCAGACGAGGAACAGCGCCCCCAACGCGGCGTCGAGAAAGGTGGGGGTAAAGCCAATGTCGAAGGGGAAGGAGGCGAAGGGAAGCAGACAGACGACACCGATGACGACCCAGTAGGCCGCCTCGATGTCGCGCAGTATCCACAGGCCGAGGAACAGGGCCGCCAGCCCCGCCCCGGCGATGAGGGGACCGAACTCTGCCAGCAGGTAGCCTACGGCGAGAGCCAGCGCCGCGCACAGAACCAGCGTCGCCAACACTGCCAGCCAGCGGTGGCGGGAGGTGAAGAGGCGGTGTAGGATTGCGGATTGTGGATTGCGAATTTGGGATTTCCTGTGATTGGTCATTGCAGAGGGTATGATACCGGATGGGGGCAGATTGTCAAGCGGAGGATAGTTGCCAGTTGTCAGTCGCCGGTTGCAACTTTACGACAGGGGTTGCCTGGAGATTATGGATGTACATGGGGAACAAGTCGCCGCAGTACAAAATCCCAGACGCGGTGAGACACTTTCAGGGCTTCCCGCGCTTCATCCACGGAAGGCTCTATGAACTCGGGATAGCGAACGCCCGTATCTGCTCAATAAAGTGGGGCAATGTAGCCGAGGTTTCCATACCTCGCGGGCATAACGCGCTATGGAAAGCGCGGCTACATTAAAAGTGCCCCAGAATATTGAGATGATACGAACGCCCACTGTGTG
>CAYQTW010000240.1:4715-5562 GCA_964420485.1 uncultured Anaerolineales bacterium | reverse complement strand
GAGCAACCCCGTGGCCTCCTCAATCGGCAGCGTGATGCCGGCACTGAGCACGCGCAACACGTCCAGGAGCGCGCGCCCCAGTTCGTACTCTCCCCCGGCGGATGACCAGCCGGTGACGCTGCTCAGCGCGATGGGCAGCCACGGCAGGTAGAGGGCGATGACGGCCACCTGCGCCCCGGCCCACAGCAGCAGCCAGCGCCAGCGGTGCTCTGACCGGCGCGCCACGATCAGCCACCACATGCCAAAGATGGTGTTGTGGACGAGCAGGATAAAGGGAAAGGCGTAGTGGGTGTAGAGGCCGGCGGCGCTGGTGAGCACGTAGGCCAGAAACCAGGTTTTTCGCAAAGAGCCCGGTTTCTGGAGAAGGCGGATGAGCGAGTAGGTGGAGGCGACGGAGAGGGCGGCCAGGAGGGCGTACATGCGCGCCTCCTGCGAGTAGTAGATGGCAAAGGGGGAGATAGCCGCCAGGAAGGCTGCCATCAGGCCGGTGGCTTTGCCGAAGAGGTGGCGGCCCAGCAGGTAGGTAAAGACGACGACTGCCAGTCCCGCCGCGACGGAGAGAGAGCGCAGCGCGAACTCGCTCTGGCCGAACAGCGCCCGCCAGTAGTGGAGCAGCAGGTAGTAGCCGGGCGGGTGGATGTCGCCTGCCGCTCCCTCCAGGATCAGGTCGAGCGGGCGCTCGGCGATGCGGGCCGAGTTACCCTCGTCGTTCCAGAAGGATTGGGCGTCGAGGCGGTAAAAGCGCAGGGCGGCGGCCAGGAGGAGAATAACAAGAAGGCAAGCGTTCACGGGGAGGCCACACGGCGGTTGAAACCGCGTGTGACGTTTGCAAAATCGGCCTTTGCCG
>CAYQTW010000240.1:0-4615 GCA_964420485.1 uncultured Anaerolineales bacterium | reverse complement strand
TTGTCCTAGTCACCGCAGGGTGACTTGGCAGATGTTGCCGCGAATTCATTCGCCGGACGGAGAGGCCACACGGCGGTTGAAACCGCGTGTGACGTTTGCAAAATCGGCCTTTGCCGATTGTCCTAGTCACCGCAGGGTGACTTGGCAGATGTTGCCGCGAATTCATTCGCCGAGCAGACGCCAGGGTGCACACACGATCAGGCTGTCCACGCCAACCTCACCTGCGACGGCAGTCAATGTGACTTGGTACCGTCTCTGCCGCCAGCCTTGTACCAGCTGCACCGGCTGCCCGTCGAGCGAGATGCGCCAGGGCGCGTTGCCATTCACACTCACCTCGATCTCGCCTGTGCCTGGGCCAGGCGACAGCGTCAGAGAGGCGCCCTCGAACGTGAAGCGTAGCGTCGCACCAGGCGTGGTCGTCCGCTGATAGGCCTCCAGCACCGCCGCCGATTCTCGCTGAATCGCTGATTCGTTGCCTCGCACTGCCTCCCAGTCCCCGGTGTACTCTAGTGCCCAGTGGTCTTCCTGGTGAGCGCCGGGGTAGAGCGTGGGCGTGAGGTTGGCCGTGTACTCGCACATGGCCTCGTAGACCGGCAAGGGACTAAAGTCCGGCTCGACCATGCGGAAATAGTACCACGACTGATTCTGCTCGGCATCAGAGGCACGCTTAAAGAACCAAAAGTTGACCACGCTCATCCAGGGCCACTCCTCCATCGCCCGCTGGTAGGCCAACACCGCGTAGCGTGCCTGCTGCTCCGGCGTCACCTGTCCGAAGCGGATCCAATCTTGGATGTTGGGATCGTTGGGCACGGCGTTAGAGTTCATCTCGCTGATCCACACGGGCTTGGCCGCGTCGCCGTTGGCGACCATGATGTCGCGGATGTAGACCGGGCGGGCAAAGTTGATGTTGAGCGGCTGCATGCGGTGGTCGGTGGGGCCGGACCAGAGGATGTAGTCGTTGACGGAGAGGATGTCAAAGCAGTCGGCGGCGCCGGCATCGTACATGCGCTGGAGAAAGACAAAGTCGTTCAAGCCTGTCCCCGGCCCGGGGCCGGGATTGAGCGAGACGGTGGGAGCCAGTGCGCCGCCGATGATGACCGCTTCCGGGTTGGCCTGCTTGGCGCGGCGGTATCCCTCGCACAGGAGGCGGGTGTAGCCCTCCGGGTCCACCGGCTGCTCGCCCCATTCGGGGTAGATGTTGGGCTCGTTCCACAGTTGGTAGTAGCGCACGCGCCCCCGGTAGCGCGAGACGACGGCAGCGACGTAATCGCCCCAGTCGGCCAGGTCGTCGGGGGGGGCGTGGGCGCCGATGGTGTCGGTCAACGCACGGGTCCAGGCGGGCGGGTTGCTCAGGCAAGCAATGATCTCTAGGTCGTACCGGCCGGCCAGTCCCACGATGTGGTCGTACTTGGCCCAGGCATCAATTCCGGCTGGGTCGTTCCGCCGATCCACGAAATCTCCCCGGTTGTGAATCTCGATATCTTCCCAGGGGAACCCCTGGCGGATCCAGTGAAAGCCGGCGTCGGCAATCATCTGCAATGACTTTTCACGCTTCCATTCCTCTACTTCTTGTTCCAGGAAGACGTTGATGCCAAAGGGGTTGAGACCAGTGTGGGTCATTGGCACGTCGGGGGCCGTGCGCGGCTGGGGGTGGAGGACGTTGGCCGCCAGTTGGGTCATTCCGCGCACCTGGCGCGGCCAATCCTCCTCTCCCGTGTAGTCGAACATCAAGTCGGAGAGAGGGGGCTGACAAGCGGACAAGGTCAACAATGCCAGAACGGCCAGGGTGAGGGTCAGTTTATGCATTTGCGCCGCGGTTACATCTTGCTTCGGTAGGGGCGGGGTTACCCCGCCTCTACCTGCATCGGTGGCTCGATCAGCGCGGCTATTGGCTCGGCGAGTTCGTCAGAGGCCAAGTAGTTTCGCACTTCCTCGCGGGCTTGTTCGAACCGGCGGAGTACTTCCTTGTCGGAGCCCTTGAAACCAGCGACGGTGCGTCGGGCGCACGTGCAGCAGCCCAACGAGGCGCGGTAACTGTCCAGGTCGCAGGTGAGGCAACTCGCCATTTTGATTATCATCAACGAAAAGCCCAACACGTCCTCGTGGCCGTCGGGGAGTGTGATGACATGGTCAACTAACTCGGCCCACTTGTGGCCGCGTAGGTCGCGTAGTTGCGGGATGCAACGGGAGGGAAAGAGGATTTCGCTTTCAGGGTACATTTTTACATCCTACATCTTTTGCTACTGGCAGCCGAATAGTGACGGTACTACCCATCCCAAGTTCGCTTTCCACTGTGATTTCGCCGCTGTGCAGGAGGGCCAGCTCGCGGGTGATGGCCAGCCCCAGGCCGATTCCCTGTTGCTCCATTCTCTCCCTATCAATTTGCCGGAATCGCTCAAAGAGGTGTGGTATGTCTTCAGGAGAGATGCCCACTCCTTGGTCTGCCACGGCTATTTCCACCCAGTCATCCACGGCCCGGGCGCTCACTGTTACCTGCTTCCCATCGCCCTGGGAGAACTTGACGCCGTTGTCCACTAACCGTTTCAGGGCGTCTATGAAGAAAGGCTCGTACAACCGCACCGGGGGTAGGTCGGGCTCCACCGTGGTCTTTAACGTCACGCCGCAGGCTGTTGCCTGTTCTTTGCACTGTTGGACTGTGTACTCCAGGATCGTACCCAGGTTATGGTGCGTGTCGGCCAGACGATTGAACTCTCGCTTCGCCTGGCCGGTGTCTACCTGGATCAGGAATAAAAAATCCTCCACCAGGCGAGTCAGCCGGTCGGCGCCCCGTTTGATCCCCAACAAAAATTCCTGCATAGCGTCGGGAGGTAGAGATGAGATATCGTCCAGGGCCAGTTCGGTGTAGCCACGGACGTAAGTGAGGGGGGTGCGCATTTCGTGGCTCAAGACGGTGACGATCTGTTGCTTGAGTTGGTCAAACTCTGTCTCTGTGATCTGTCGAACGGCCTGGGCCCGATCGAGCCGGGCGCGGACCGCGATCAGCAGTTCCTGGGGATCAAAGGGCTTGGTGATATAGTCTTCGATTCCCAGGTGTTTCCCTTTCAACATATCTTCTCGATTCGCCTTGGCGGTCAGGAATATGAATGGAATAGGCACCCACTCCGGTCGGGTGCGGACTGCCTCGCAGAAGGTAAACCCGTCCATTCTGGGCATCATGATGTCCGCCACGATCAGGTCAGGGCGTATCTCTTTCATTACCTCAAGCGCCTGCACTCCATCGGTGGCGGTGGAGACGGTGTAGCCATCCGTTTCCAGGATATCGCGGACGCCCGCCAGGAGGAGTTCGTGATCGTCTACAACCAGAATGTGTTGTTTACTCATGAGTCTACCTCCTATTATCTTTATTCCTTTGCCACCCTCTAGGGGCTGCGGCAGGTCTGGTAATCTGCGCCGATGATGAGGCGATACTGCACTGCGCTGTTGGGATCGGGTGCGGATATGACGTTGCCGGCTGAGACGTTGAACATCCATTGTAAATAGGGTATGGCGCTCCCCTTGGTCGTGGATGTAAAGTCAATCAACTGTGTCTGGGGGTAATCCCTCCGGTCGGGCTGGCCGGTGATGGCGACAAAGCCCTGGCGGAAGAGCCGGTCGGCGGCCAGTTGGTCCCAGTCCGCGTTGGGTGTCCCGTTCCACACTTGCACTGTCTGGAGTGTGCGCCACAGCCGGCCCTCCGGCACCGGTCCCAGCGCCTCGCTCACCACTGGCCCAAGTTCCTCCCAGTTGGGTAGGAAAACCGAGCCTCCTTTGGGCGTCGTCCAGGGGATGACGTGTTGGTAGCCGATGTTGCGGAAGCGCACGTTTTGCTCGTCGAGCCGGAAGGCTATCTCGGCTAGCATTAGAACGTCGCCGAACTCGAGGTCGGTGACGATCATGCTCCGGAATTGTTCCCACAGTTCAGGGAGGCGGGGCAGGAGGTCGAGGTTGCGGCCCTGGCGCCAGATCGCTTTCAGCACTTGCTGTTGGCGTCGCTCGCGGGCAAAGACGCTGCTGGTCTTGCGCGAGCGAGCGTACCACAGCGCCGTCTCCCCGTCCATGTGATGCACTCCCGGTGCCAGTGTTTTCGTGATGTACTCGCCTGTCTCGTTGGGATAGGGCCAGTAATCTTGCAGGCTGCAATGCACTGGGATGTCCACACCGCCCATCGCGTCCACGATGCCGATCAGGCCATCAAAGTCGGTGCGCACGTAGTGGTCTATCGGGATGCCCAGGTTGTATAGTAATGTTTGCTGGAGCAGGGCCGGCCCTCCGCCTTCGTATCCGTACAATTCGCCGTACATATCGGCAAAGTTGATGCGGCTCATCCAAAAGTCGGGGATGTAGACATAGAGGTCACGCGGGATGGAGAGCACGGTCACGGCTGGTACCAGCGGCTGGATGGAGACGATTTGGATGACGTCGGTATGCCAGTCGTCCCAATCTGGGCGGCGGTCGCTGCCCAGGACGGCAATGTTGATGGTGCCGGGAGCCATCTCGGCCACCATCACGGGCGTGGGGATGGCGGTCGTGTCGGAGAGGGTGGGCGTCACACCAATCAACACTGGTTCGGCGAGCGAAAATGGAGTCGGGGTGAGGGTGGGAGTGGGCGTCTCAG
>CAYQTW010000239.1:0-5584 GCA_964420485.1 uncultured Anaerolineales bacterium | reverse complement strand
TAGAGCCGTCCCTGACTGATCACGTACAGTCTCCCCGCAGCCTCGTCCACCGCCAGTGCCTCCAGCCCAGCGAAGGCTTCTCCGGCACGGAATTGCGCCTGGAAATTCCCATCAGGTTTCAACACGATCACCCGCCCACTGCCCCTATCGGCCACGTAGATCGCTTCGCTGCTGCCGTCCGGGTCAACCGCCAACGTGATGGCCTGGCTCAGGTCACCGGGCAATCCGCGCACGTCGAAAGGCTGGGGTTCGCCCCGCAGGAATTTGAGGAGCGTTCCATCGTCGTAGAGGACGTAGATGTAGCCGTCTATCGCCATGTCGCGCGCGGTCGCCAGTGCCTTGAGTGGCGGGACGCCAAAGTAGCGATCTGGCGGATTGGGATAAGCGTCGCCTTGAGGCGCGTAGCGCCAGATCTGCCCGGCGATGGTATCCAGAACATAAAAAAAGTCTTTGTAGGAGTCAACCGCCTGGGCTCTCCCGGCCGGCGGCGTGCCCAGGCGGAAACGTTTCAACTGGGAGGTTCCCTCTGCGCCTCCCCAGGCCGGGTCGTAACTCACCAGCGCCCCGTCCTCTTCGAGGATCACGAGGCTGCTTGCCTGCCGCTCGTCTCCCGAAGTGACCCATGTGAAATCCACCATGGCCCCCACTTTTCCCCCTCCAATCTGCTGCTTTTCTTGAACAATGATTCCCTCCTCGCTCACGCCGTCACCGGCCGGGTTCAGAGTCAATTGCGCCACCCATCCCCCCGCCGGATCGAGGACAAAGACCATCTGGCCGTGAACGACCATCCGGCGCGGCACAGAGCCCGGCCCCAAGTCCCACAGTTGGACAGGCATCAGGCGGACGATGCCGTCGAGACGGTCGAGGGCGGTCTGGGTCTGGGTTTTCAGCGCCGTGGCGGCCGGGTCGTCGGGCTGCAACGCGACGGCGGCGTTGGCGTATTCCAGCGCGGCCTCCCAATGGGGCCGCGCCTCCTCGGACGTGCTCCCGGCAGCCCGGGCCAGCGCAGTCTCACTCTGCGCCTCGATGATGAGGCTGTTCAAGCGCGCCCTGGCGCCAAACGACAGGTAGGCCATCACCACGATGATGACCAGCACGACAGGGATACCGATAGCAATAGCCATCATCACGTTGCGGTTCTCCTGGGGAATCGGGCGGGGGGTGCGAGCCCGGCGGCGGGCCTCCCGCTCAGGCCCAGGGAGCATGCGCCGGAACAATCTGCGCACCCCGCCGGCCAGCCACGCACCGGCGGCGGCAATCCCGCGTCCCACGGAGCGGACGCCCCCCTGCAATCGTTCGCCCAGGCTGGGCCCCGGTTCGCGGGCCGGCTTGGGGCGGGCAGGTGGCTCTGGGATGGGCAACTCGCGCTTGGGTCGGGGAGAGAGAGGCTGCGAAGCCTCGACCTCGGAGAGCATGGATGTTTCTTCCGGCGGAGCCCAGTACACGACCAGCGCGGCAAAGTCAACTCCGGCCCCAACCTGTTCCAATCCTTCTAATACCTCCGGCACGCTGGCGCGGGGCAGCACCCGGGCCAGGCCGCCGTCGCCAATCTCTCGCATCAAGGCCGGCGAGGTCAGCAGCAGCATGTCGCCGGTGGCGACAAAGGTGTGGTAGAGGCGCACGTCGGCCAGTGGCCCCATCCCGATCTCGACCGCTCTCGGTTGGACTGTCTCCACACCAGGGGGGAAGCATCTCAGGTGTTTGCCGTGGAGGAGGCCGGCCCAGGCCGGGCCGGCCTGAAGGATAAAAAGTTCATCGTCGTGCAGGACAGCGCAGGTCAGGCCGCCATAGCACCGCTCTTTCAGTATCCGCGCCGGATCGGTGGGGACGCGCAGGTTGGCTTGGAACAGGTGACGGCTGGCGGCCGCTGCCGCCCGGCGCAGCGCGGCTGTGATACTGCCGTCAGTGCCCCAAAAAGTCTGTACCACCACCTCGCGCAGTTCCCGGTACAGGTGTGGCGACGCCGGCCCGGTCAGGTCAAGCAAGACAAAGAGACGTTCGTTCTGCCGGCCTCGGGCTGCCCGTGGCGGCGGGGCGAGAGATGCCGCGTAAGGAGCGGCGTCTTCCAGGCGCGTGCCACCGGCGACGCGCAGCGTGCCGACGGAAATTGCGGATCGCGAATTGCGAATTGCGGATTTCATTCGATGGTCATAAAGTGACAGTGTACTCGGGCGACTCTTCCCGGACAGCGTAGGCGCGCTCGTGGGGGCCAACGGTGATGAAGACGACGGTCTCGTCAGGCAATCCCTCGCAAAAGCAAAACTGACACGCGGGAACGCGACGGCACTCTTCGCAGACCACAAAGATGATGCGAAAGTTGTGGGTGACGCGGATGTTGCGACAGCCGCGCAAGTCTATGCCACCCGGCACTTTGCCCAGGCGTTCGGTGCCTGCGTAAGGGTCAGTGAGTACTTGGGCCATTTTTCGGTCAATACGATGCCGCAGGCTTTTGTACCGTCGGTAGGCTTTGGCAAAACGCGGCCCCCAGCCCTCTTGATAGGAGAACTTGCTAGTCGGCACTCAGTGCCTCCTCTCGCGACAGAATCCTCAACGTCCCTGCCTCTGCCATCTTCAAAGTCTCTAGCAGATCTTGATGAATTGGCGACCCCGGCTCAATGATGGTCGGCCCGTCGTAGAACCCCCACGCCTCGAGCACACGGGGCACCTCCTCCTGCACCACGCGCCGGATGAGCGCCTCCAACTCGATCACGCCCAACGTAGGTGTCGCTTGAGAAACAGTCTGTACTGTGGACATTATCTCCCTCCTCATAGCCGCTTGCTCCTGGTATTATACCGCTATCCTCGCGCCGGTGCAACAGCGGATCACGCCGCCACCGGCTTTTCTCCCGTCAGTCCCAACCCGGTCAACTCGCGGTAGGCCAGCGTCCACGTAGCCGAGGTAAAGGTCTCGGCCACGCTTCTGATGGCCGCGCCGATCAGCCAGACGACGAGGCTCACCACAAACATGAGCGCGACGGCCAGGATGGACGAGAATATCGTGGTTAGCAAGACGGGCACGAGAACGACGAACGAGACCATCGCCAGTGGCAGCCCTACCACCAGCGCGACGCCGATGCCGATGCCCACCAGGATGAGCCACAAGAGCGCGATGGCCCCCAGATTGTCCGTCAGCACGCTCCAGCCGCGCCTGAAACTCTCTCCCAGCGGCCGTCCCTCCAGCACGCAGGCCCGGATCGAGAGCCGCTCCAGCACGCCCAGCGGGATTGAGAGCAGCAGGGCCAGGCACACGGTGGGAAACAGGCAGGCAAAGGTTGAACCGAGAGTGAGCAAGATATCAGAAGAAGGCGAGGCGCCTGGCCGCAAACTTGACACCATTGAGAACACCCCGACGAGAGTCGGCACAGCGCCGACCAGGATGAGCATTCCAACCGGCAGTCGCAGCAAGAAGCGGATCAGGAACACGGGCCACGTGTGCTGCCGGCCGGCCTGGAAGCCGGCGCTCGCCGACGGCGTGCCGTCCTCCTCGGCCTCGCGCACCTGATCCACCAGCGCGGCGCGTCCCAACGCGCCCACGAACGCCAGGACGAAACCGATGACGATGCCCAGGAGCACCAGCGCGACGATGGCGACGACAAAGTAGGGGCTGGTGACAAACTCGTAGATAGTGTGCTGCACCTCCGGCGGCAGTTCGCCAGTAGTGCTTTTGTAGTTGACGTTACTCTGCGCCAAAGTACCGCTGCCCAGGGCCACCAGGAAGCCAAACAGCCACAGAACTTTGTGCCGCCAGGTGACCTCCCACGCGCGGCGAAGAATGTAACCTAAATCCATCGTATTGCCTCCTTACGTTTGATATATTATTCCCACTCGATCGTCGCCGGGGGTTTAGAGGTGATGTCGTACACCACCCTGCTGATTTCCGATACCTCGTTGACGATGCGGTTGCTGATGCGGGCTAATAGTTCGTGATCCAGTCGCGCCCAGTCGGCGGTCATAAAATCCTCGGTCGTGACGGCGCGGATGGCGACGACGTGCCGGTACGTCCGCTCGTCCCCCATCACGCCCACGCTCCGCACCGGCAACAGGACGGCGAACGCCTGCTGTGTCGCCCCGCGCAACAGGCCCGCCGCGCCCAATTCCTCCAGCAGGATGGCGTCGGCTGCCCGCAGCGTCTCTAGCCGCTCCCAGGTGACCTCGCCAAGTATGCGCACTGCCAGCCCCGGCCCGGGGAAGGGTTGCCGCCACACGATCTCGTCCGGCAGGCCCAGCGCCTCCCCGACCGCCCGCGCATCGTCCTTGAAGAGATACCGCAGCGGCTCGATCAACTCGAACTGCATATCCTCCGGCAGTCCGCCCACGTTGTGATGCGTCTTGATGCGCGCCGCTGCCTGCCGCTCAGGCCCACGGCTCTCGATCACGTCGGGGTAAAGCGTGCCCTGGGCCAGGAAACGCACGTCTCCCAACTTTTTCGCCTCCCGCTCAAACGTGCGGATAAAGCAATCGCCGATCACCTTGCGCTTGACTTCGGGCTCCGTCACTCCGTCCAGCGCACTCAGGAACTCTTCGGTCGCGTCCACCGGCACCAGCCGCATACCCAGCCGCTCCCGAAACGTGCGCACCACCTGCTCCGGCTCGCCCCGGCGCAACATTCCTGTGTTGACAAAGATGCAGGTCAGTTGATCGCCCACGGCGCGGTGTACCAGCGTCGCCGTCACAGCAGAGTCGACCCCGCCACTGAGCCCGCACACTACCTGACCATCCCCCACCTGGGCGCGGATCGTCGCCACCGCTTGTTCAATCAAGACCGCCGGGGTCCAATCAGGCAGGCAGCCGCAGACCTCGACGACAAAGCGGCGCAGAATTTCCCGCCCCCGTGGTGTGTGCACGACTTCGGGGTGGAACTGGAGGCCGTACAGATTCCGTGCCAGGTCGCCCATCGCCGCCACGGGAGAGTTGGCGCTGCGGGCCAAAACCTCAAAGCCGGGCGGCAGTGCCTCGATGCGGTCACCGTGGGACATCCAGACCTGGAGAATGGAGGATGGAGGATGGAGAGTGCTGAACAATGGGTTGTTGGGGCCGGTCAACTCTACCTCTGCCGGGCCGTATTCCCGCCTGGCGGCAGGGGCCACCCGCCCGCCCAGGCGATGGGCCAGGAGTTGCATCCCGTAGCACAAGCCCAGCACCGGCACGCCTCGTGCCAGCACATAGTCCGGCAACCGGGGTGCGCCGGGGGTGTAGACGCTGGCCGGGCCGCCCGAGAGGATAAAACCACGCGGCTCCAGAGCCAGCACCTTTTCGGGCGCGGTGTCCCAGGGATAAAGTTCACAGTAGACGTGCGCCTCCCGCACGCGCCGGGCGATCAGTTGCGTGTACTGCGAGCCAAAGTCGAGGATGGCGATACTGTCGTCCATCTATCACTCCAGTACAATTTTACCGGCGCTCATATCTGTGATGATGGCCAGCGAGACGATGGGCACGCCAAGATGGGCCAGGTCATCCCGCCCACCCTCGAACCGCTTCTCGATGACTGTGCCGATGCCGACCAGTGTTGCACTGGCGTGCTCGACCAGCCGCGCCAGCGCCGAGATGGTGGCCCCCGAAGCCAGAAAATCGTCCACCACCAGCA
>CAYQTW010000238.1:0-5609 GCA_964420485.1 uncultured Anaerolineales bacterium | reverse complement strand
GCCGGTCTCGGCGTAGACCCAACTGACGTCCACCGGGCCACCCTCGGCGCGGAGGAACTCGACGATGGCCGGGTAACATTTGCTCCTCAGACCTGCCAGCGCCTCGTCCGTGTCAACGTCGGGGGCGATCCACTCAATTGTGTGCACTTGCTTGGGGCGGGCACGGGGTGGGGCCAGGAAAGGCGACTTGACGACCACTCCCCGGCGGGCCAGTTGATGCGCGGCACTGCGCCATTGGCGGCGGGGCAGCACGCGGTCCAGTTGTCGCCCACGCAATGGGCCTTTGGCATCCAGCACTGTGATCAATTGCTCCTGAGCCTCCGTTCGCACGTCCCGGGGCTCGACCTCCCCGGTCAACTCAACCTGCACGTCGGCGTAGCCGGCCACGCCCGGTGGCAGCATCAACATCAAGCATCTCCAGAGCGGGGCCAGGTACTCGCGGCTCATCCAGCGGGCTAGAGCGATCTGGGCCGGCGTGAGCACTGGGTTGGGGTCCACCAGTGATTCGACGGGGCGCGTCTCGGGGACGGGGGATTCGGTGCTGAAAGCGACGACGACGCCGTAGAGTCGCCGGGGGCCAAAGGGGACGACGACGAGGGAGCCTGTCGCCAGCCGGCCTTGCAGTTCGTCAGGCAGGTGGTAGGTAAAGACCGGGGCAGCCGCGCCCGGAGCCGGCGGTTTGACCGGAGAAAATACGACCACCTCAACAAACATGTCTCCGGAATTTGTCATTGTCCGTTTATACTTCCTCACCGAAGCGGGAGCTGTAGCGCAGAAACACCAGGTAGCCGGCGACGAGCACGATCAGCGTGGTGACGGCAGTGCGCAGTAGAAAATCGAGGCCTGTCGGCGCACCCCGATAGAGCAGGTCACGGTAAGAGGCGATGATGGAGGCCATCGGGTTGAGGCGGCGCAGCCAGAGTTGGGCATCGAGGGTGATCGTCAGCACAGTGATCTGCTGCGGAACATCCTGGATTTGGTAGACTACCGGCGTCAGAAAGAACCATGCCAGCATGATCGCGCCCAGGATGTGCTGCGTGTCGCGGTAGAAAATGTTAAAGGTAGCAAGAAAGAATGCTAACCCCAGCGTGAAGGCTACCTGTATCGCGATGGTGAACGGCAGGAGCAGTGCCCACCACGTCAATGGCGCCCCAAAGATGAACGCCAGAATGAACAAGACGGGCAGGGAGATGATAAAGTTGACCAGGTTGGATAGTGCGATAGAGATGGGGAGCACCTCGCGGGGAAAGTAGACTTTTTTGATCAGGTGGGCATTGCTGACGATACTGCCGGTGGCCTGGAAGACCGCGTCGTTGAAAAAGTTCCAGGGCAAAAGTCCACACAACAGGAATATGGGATAGTGAGGGATGTCGTCCCGGGGTAGAAAGACGGTGAAAACGATGGTGTAGACGACCATCATCAGCAGCGGGTTGAGCCACGACCAGGCGATGCCCAGGGCGGAACTTTTGTAGCGCACCTTCAGGTCACGCACGACTAGGTTGCGGATCAATTCGCGGTAGTGCCACAGTTCTCGTAGCCGGTTCATGGGGAATTTGGTCTCCTATCAGGGTTTATAGTTGTAGTAACGACTTTAGTCGTTCCCAGTGGTAATAGCGACTAAAGTCGCCACTACGAGTAGGACTTTAGGACGGTGCGATAGATCTTGAGCAGATGCCGCCCAGCGCGGTCCCAGGAAAAGTGGCGGGCAGCCCGCGCTCGCAGTCTCTGTCCCAATTCGATGCGCCGCTGCGGGTCGGCCAGGAGGCCGGCGATGGCGTCGGCCAGGGCAGCGGAATCGCCGGCCCGTCCGGCGTACATGCCTAGCCGGCCCATGTACTCCCGGCTTACGGGAGTGTCGAAGGAGACGGTGGGCAGGGCCATCGCCATATAGTTCAGGATTTTGCCGCAGCCCTCGGTGGCGGAGAGTTTCGGGGCCACGGCCACATCGCCCAGCGCCAGGTGTGCTGGCGCCTCCTCGTAGGACACTTTGCCGGTGAATGTGACCCGGTCGCTCACCCCCAGGTCGGCGGCCTGACGTTGGTAGTAGGCCGCGCTGGGAAAGCCCATGATCAGGAAATGCGCGTCCACCCCGCGCTGCTTGAGAATGTGCGCTGCCTGCACCAGATGCGGTGTGCCCTGGTAGTCGGCCAGGAGACCCAGGTAGGCGACGACGGGACGATGGGGCGGGATGCCCAGGGCCGCCTTGCGGGCCGCAATTTCGTCGGGGGCGAGCACGTCGGGCCGGAAGAAATCCAGGTTGACGCAATCCGGCAGCGGGTAGACGCGGCGGGTGTCGCAGTCAAAGTCGCGCTCCAGCAGGAGCGCCCCCAGTTGACTGCTGGTGACGATGACGTCGGCCATTTGGTCAATGCGCAGTTCCAGCAGTCGCGCCCAGCGGTACCACACCCCTTTGGGGTTGAGAAAGTGATGGTCCACCATCTCGCTGGTCATACTGCCCTGAAAGTCGAGCACGAGTGGCACGCGCAGAAGCCGGCTCAAGAAATAGCCGATGAAGGCGCCCTCGTGCGTGTGCCCATGGACGATGTCGAACCTGCGGCGCAGGATGGTCTTTAATCCCGTCCAACCCAGGAAAACGTCAAAGACGAGTTTGTGGGGCGAGGAGCCGACCTCGTAATCGGCCCGCCAGGGCGTGGGCCGGGTGCGCACGATTTCCAGGTCGAGCAGGTCGCGCCCCAGGTAGTAGGTGATGATGGTCACCTGGTGGCCCAGTGCCTGGAGCACCCGCGCCTCCTCCAGGATGCGGATGTGGCCTCCATAATCAGAGAAGAAGGAGGTGGAGGCGATCATCAAGATGCGGTAGGTCTCAGTCAATGTGCTCAGCCTGGCGCGGGATGTGGAGACGTGGTGTCACTCTTTGCGAGAGTCCGGCTTGCCCTTTAGCAGGGCGAGTAAACGCCCGCCGAAAAACATCTGCCCCATCTGTTCACCCGCCGAGGATACGTGTTCTATGTCACTGGCGCCTCCTCTGCCCCACGTACCTCGTTCTCGTTCCGCGATCCAGCGGGCCCGTCCCTCGGCGGCGGCGACAAAGGTCTTTTCCAATCCTTCTGCGTCGTCGTGGGCCAGCGTGTCGCGCAAGCGCACCAGTTCGCTCAAGAGGATGTTGAGCCGTAGTAAAACGTTCCCGCGGTTGAGCAAGATAGCAGAGTGGCGCTCGCGGGCATTCTCGGCGGCCTCGGTGGCTGTGGCGAAACAGTAATTAGCGAACTTGTACATCTCTTGCCAGCCGGGGGTGTCCACGGTGGCCCGCAGCAACGCGACAGCCAGCAAGTCGGGCAGTCCCTCGACGCCAGCCTGTAGTCCATCGTGCTCGGTGGCGTCAATGAAAAAGGGCTGGGCATCGAGTGACTTGATCAGTTCGGCAAAGGCGTCAACGACTGCGCCGGGCGTCCTGGCCGGCGCGATAAGGCAATAGAGTGCATTTTTCAGCAGGTCGGCGCCGGCGGCATCCAGGCCCTTCAAAGGCTCCGGGCCAGCGGTGGCCGGGTTGGGAACAGGATGGCCGCCGGCGAAAAAGACGCCTTCCGGCAAGAGTTCCTCGGCCCAGCGCAGAACCGGGGCCTTGAGATATGCCGTGTCTGTGACCAGGCAGCCGGGTTGGAGGTGCGGCGCGATGGTGGCCAAGGTCTCGCGCAACCGCGTGAGCGGCACGGCGACGATGACCAGGTCGGCATCCCGACACGCCCGGCCCGGCTTGCGCTCTACCTGGTCAAAGGCGCCCCGGGCACGCGCCAGGTCGGCTGCTACGGCGTCGGTGTCGTAGCCAATGATCTCGGGCGGCTCTTTTTGCGCCTTTAACCCCAGAGCGATGGAGACACTGATGCAGTCAGCGCCGATGATTGCAACTCGTTTGAAATCCATTTGTGACATTCCCCTCGTTCAATTCAAATTATCGGCCGCTTGCAGTGCGGCCAGCAGTTGGTCTTGCTCGGTCTGATAACTCACCAGCCGGTGCTGGTGTCGCCGGATGAGGGCGACGGTGAGGGGCGAGCAGCCAGCCTCTCGGGCCCATCGCGCTCCCACTTCCGGGTGCTGAGCGTGGACGACGAAGGGGCGGCGCCAGCCCTTTGGCTCCCCCCGACTCAGACGGGCTAGTAAGCACGGCGCAAAGCGGGCCAGGAGCACGATGACCGCGCGTTGCCACGCACGTAGCCGGGCGGCGGCTTTGCCCACGTCGTGCAGCAGCGCCGCTGCCAAGAGATGCGGGTTCGTGTGGCCTGCCTGGCACAGCGCGTGGTACACTGCCAGCCCGTGGCGCTGATCCTGGGCGGCCTGGCGGCGGAAAAGCGCCTGTGCTTCCGGCGTCAAGGTGCTTATGGCCTGCTCTACTTTTTCCTCTGAAACCCGGGCGGTCAGTGCTCGCAGGAATTGTCCCACGCGGTAGCAGACTGTCTCTACCATTCTGTGCTTTAGTACACTAACAGGGCGCGGATCATGAAATCCATAATCGGGCTGACGATCATGGTGAGTATGCCGAATCTCGACAGGAGGTACAGCACCAGCATCAACCCCATCCCTCCAAAGCGCTCCACCTGATCCATCACGCTGGCCCACGACGGGGGCAGCAACCGGGCCAGGATGCGCGAGCCATCAAGCGGTGGAATGGGAATCAGGTTAAAGACCATCAGGCTCAGGTTGATCAAAGTAAATTGGATCAGAATGTTCGGCAGACTGATGGTGGAGGCGTTGCTGGAATAGATATTCAGCCAGCCCATTCGGAATGGAATCACAGCCAGCATAGCCAGGACCAGGTTGGAAAATGGGCCGGCCGCGCTCACCAGGGCCCAACTGGTGCGCATGTTTCCACGCAGGCGGTGGGGACTCACCGGCACCGGTTTCCCCCATCCAAAGCCGAAAAACAACAAGGACAGTGTTCCGAGTGGATCCAGATGGGCCAACGGGTTGATAGTCAGGCGGCCGCGCAGAGCAGCCGTATCGTCCCCCAGTTGGTAGGCTGTCCAGGCGTGGGCCCATTCGTGGATGGGCATACTCGTCAGGAATAGGATCGCCAGCGCGATGAGCCGGCCTGGGTCGAAC
Organism: uncultured Anaerolineales bacterium; assembly: GCA_964420485.1. Classification (GTDB taxonomy): domain Bacteria; phylum Chloroflexota; class Anaerolineae; order B4-G1; family B4-G1; genus CAYQTW01. Next base: position 551 of record CAYQTW010000238.1, on the reverse strand, counting down.
AAATTCGTCAGGTCCAATGTTTTCACCTCTTTTGGTTGCTGTCGGAAGCGATTGGCATATTTGTTTACCGGGGATTGAGGCAGCGGATGGAAAGCGGATAAACGGATACGTCCCGCTCCTATCTGCTGATAGTCCCCCAGACGTTGGCGTGGACATTCCAGTAGTAAAGACCTTGTGGATTGCGAGGGTATCCCTGTATGAAGAGAGCCATCTATCCGCTTATCCGTTGCCTATCCGTTGTACCAAGATCACGAGACGGTAAACACGTACCAATTGGCATTATAACACGTTTGCCGGAAAGGGGCGAACGGCCCAGTTGCTCCTATTTCCTGATGATGTTATAATCACTCTGGAGGAGTACAATGAAATTAAGCCGGGAAGAAGTAGAACACATCGCCGCACTGGCCAGGCTGTCCCTGAGCGACGAGGAACTGGCCTTGTACCAGGGGCAACTTTCGGCCATCCTGGAGCACTTTGCGCGGCTGCAAGAGTTGGAGACTGGGGACATCTCTCCCACGGCAACCGTGCTGCTGCTGCGCAGTGTGATGCGC
>CAYQTW010000237.1:0-5621 GCA_964420485.1 uncultured Anaerolineales bacterium | reverse complement strand
ATCATACCATCATACCACTATGCCGTCAATTCACGCCGGCGAAAAGAGACAAATGCCAACCCTGCCAGCGCCAGCGAGTAGCCGAGATGATGGTTGTCTTGCCCGCCCCGTTCGGCCCGAGGAGGCCAAAGGCCTCGCCGAGGCAAACTTTGAGATTGACGGTTCGCACTGCCTCGACGTAGCCGAAGGATTTCCTGAGGTCGTGAGTGGTGAGAATAGGTTGGGCGGCCATGCCTGTCTCCTTTCGTACCGCTTTTGTAGGATACCACAAGCAAGGGCGGGTGTAAACTGCCAAAAGAGGGATTTCGGGGTGAACTATAGTTGGAGAGGGGGACATGGCTCACGGGCAGCGCGGTAGCCACATGGTGAAGCGGGCCCCCTCCTCCCCGCGCCACGCTGTTCACGATCTCGTGCCCGTAGGCCGGCCCGTCCGACAGTTCCACCGTGCCCAGCAGACTGCCTGTTTGGTCGTAGAAATTCGTGTGCACGGACTGGTCGGAGCGCGGGCCGACGACCACCGGCACCGTCGTTTCCTGGTTCTGGCGGATTCTGTGGTCTCCACAATTACCAGAGGTATCTTCTCAATATCCTGGGGTAGGGGCAGGACTTGCTCTTGCCCACAAGGGCGACCGCAAGGGTTCGCCCCTACCTATTGAGAAGATACTACCAGAGCCTCCCTGGTGGTAAATCTAAAAGTATGTTAGACTATCGCTATCCACACTACAGGAGGCAATGCGCACGTTATCACCAGATCGTAAAAGGAACTGCAATACAGAGAAAGATTTCGATCCCTTGGCCAACAAGTCGCAACAGGTATGCTTGCCCATCGAGCAGGAAGAGTACGATCAGATTCTGTCAGATTCTGTCGGCTGGATAACTGTTTGGGCCGTAACAGTGTGGTCGGCACGACTGTGAAAGACCACAACCTGGCCTACAACGAGGTCAACTCACTTGAAGTACACCCAACCCCTTATACTGCACGTTGCACAGTCTGAACAGTGCTAACCAACTAACCAATCACCAAGGAGGTACCAATGACCGAATTAACCCATCCTCGCGGGCGCTACTTTGAAGAATTCAAGATCGGCGACGGGATCGAGACCGCCGCCCGCACCATCACCGAGACCGACGTGATGGTCTTTGCCGCGCTTTCCGGTGACCACAACCCACTCCACACCGACGCCGAATTTGCCAAAGGAACCCTCTTTGGCGAGCGCATCGCCCATGGCTTGCTGGGGCTCTCCATCGCCAGTGGCCTGACCTCGCAACTGGGCTTTGTCGAAGGCACCGCTGAGGCCTTTATCGGCCTGGAATGGAAATTCCGCGCTCCCATCAAGTTCGGCGACACGGTGCACGCGCAAGCCAAGGTCAGGCAAAAAAAAGCAATGGGCCGCTTGGGTGGTGGTTTTATCACCTTTGATGTAAAGTTGTTCAACCAGCGAGACGAGATTGTGCAGAAAGGTACCTGGACAGTACTCATCAAGAGTGCCCCCTGATCCGGCATCTCGCTTCTTGCGCTCGCCGACCGAGTCCCAGTAGATCCCCAATGTCATCAAGTTAAGAGATGAGAACCAGACCTGCCAGGTTTTATGAGGCACTTTCGAACGGAAATACACTGTTAATCGTGTCGAATCTGGCTCACAAAACTCTGGCGGAAACCTGGCAGGTCTTTCCTTAACTTGATGATATTGAGTAGATCCCAATTTACTCTGAGAGAAATCACTGCTTGAGCGTTTGGGCAAGTCGCTTGACAAATCCCACTCCCAACGGTACAATGCGTCCCGATGCAAGAAACCGTCAAACCCCTGGATCGAGATCGCCTGAGCGTGTTGATGGCAGTACTCCTGATGGGCTGCGTGCTCTTTCGCTTCATCGAACTACCCGAGCCCGTGTGGAACCTCCAGCCATTGGGATCGCCTCTGGATATCCACGTCACCGGAACCTGGCTGCTGATCGTGCTGATGGTGGGGCTGACCTGTACCGGCATCAGTCTCATCTTGCACGATCACCCACACACGGAGGAGCACTCTGGACGGCCCGTTTACATCTCCTGGATTCTGCCTGGTCTGCTAGCCGGACTTTTGGTTTACCTGCTGGCACGTGTTCCCTCGTGGCCCGTGTGGATCGGAGGGCTGATTCTGGCCGGCATCAGTATCAGCCTGACCATCTCTGCTGAATACACGGCCGTTTCCCCCGATACTCCTGGTTATCCTACGGCCCGGCTGGCCCTCAATGTATTGGCCTACCTGTTGGTCTTTATCTTTTTTGCTATCGTCTACCATACCCGCAGCCGCAGCCTGGTGACTGCCACCCTGACCATGTTTACGGCCATGCTGCTAGCGCTTGATCTGTTGAGCGTGGCGGATGTGCCGCTGCGCCGCGTGCTTTTGTTTGCCGGCATCGTCGGCCTCATCGTCGGCGAGAGCACCTGGGCCTTGAACTATTGGCAGATCAGTGCCTGGGTTGGCGGGCTGTTCCTGTTGCTCATCTTTTACGTCGCCGTCAACGTGGCTCACCAGCACCTGCTGGAGCGCCTGAGCGCGTCCATCCTGGTCGAGTTCACTATCGTCGCCGCCGTCGTGCTGACCATTATTCTGCTTATGATGCCTTGAGCACATGTAGAGCTAGGGCAATCGCTTTTATATTTTGAGTCGCTCCAAACTGTCATTCTGAGGAGCGAAGCGACGAAGAATCTCCTCTTTGCGCGGCGAAATCGAGATTCTTCGCTCCCTACGGTCGCTCAGAATGACAAATGGGCAAGAGATCAGGATAAAAGCGATTGCCCTATGTAGAGCAGGCTTTCCATCCTGTCGTGTGGGGTAGGCTTTCTAGCCTGTCTGGGCGGCAGACTGGAAAGTCTGCCCCACTTTTGCACCAGAAACTATTTCTATCTTGCCTTGAGAGAGGAGAGACTATTGCAGACTGAAACCTCATCGTTGTCGGCCAAGATTCCTCCGCGCATCGCGCGCCTGGAAGAATTGGCGTACAATTTTTGGTGGAGTTGGCATCGCCAAGCCCGTGATTTGTTCAAGATGCTTGACTATCCGTTGTGGCGCAGTACTGGCCATAACCCGGTGAAAATGCTGCTGGAGGTGTCGCCGGAGCGGCTGGAGGAACTGGCGGCCGCTCCGACCTTTCTCCGCCAGTACGACGCCGTGCTGATGGCGCTTGACGCCGACCTGCGCAACGGACACCTCTGGTTTCCGGCCCAGCATCCTGACCTGACGGCCCGCCCCGTCGCCTACTTTTCAGCCGAGTTTGGGCTGCACCAATCGCTGCCTATCTATTCGGGCGGTTTAGGAGTGCTGGCGGGCGACCATTGTAAAGAGGCCAGTGACATCGGGCTGCCCTTTGTGGGAGTGGGTTTCCTCTACGAGATGGGTTACTTTCGCCAGCGCATCACCTCCGATGGGTGGCAGGAGGCCATCTACCCGCGCTTCAAACCAGAGGAGGTTGCTGTCCGCGAGGCTCTGTGCGACGATGGGGAATGTCTGTTCGTCCCGGTCGAGGTAGGCGACCGCACCGTGCATCTGCAAGTCTGGCGCGTTCAGGCTGGGCGTACCCCCCTCTATCTGATGGACGCCGACAACGACCTGAACGCTCCTTGGGATCGGGAACTGACCGCCCGGGTGTACGGCGGAAACCAGGAGATGCGCATCCAGCAAGAGATCGTTCTAGGCATCGGTGGCGTGCGGGTGCTACGGGCGCTGGGAGTTGACCCGCTCGTCTTTCACCTCAACGAAGGCCACTCTGCCTTCCTGGTGCTGGAATGCGCGCGTGAACTGGTCGAGGCCGGGCAGTCATTCGACCAGGCCCGTCAGACAGTGCAGGCGACGACCGTCTTTACTACCCACACACCGGTGCCGGCAGGTCACGATGTTTTCCCCTTTCACATGGTTGAGAAATATTTTCACGCCTATTGGCCCCATCTGGGGCTGAGCCGGGAGAGATTCCTAGAATTGGGCAGCCACGTAGAGGGACAGCAGGGCTTTAACATGACATTGCTGGCGTTGCGTATGTGCGGGCGGTGCAACGGGGTCAGCAAACTGCACGGCGAGGTATCGCGCCGCATGTGGCAGTCGGCATGGCCCGACAGGCCGGTGGACGAGGTGCCCATTTCGCACATCACCAACGGCATCCACGTGCCCGCCTGGATTGGCGAGGCAGTGAACAAGATCTATCGCAAGTACCTGGGGCCCGACTGGATCGAACGGCACGACAATCCCGTGCTGTGGGAACGCATCCTCGACGTGCCCGACGAGGAACTATGGAACGCGCACCTGCACCTCAAGCGCAAGTTGATGGCCCTGATCCGTGAGCGGGCGCGCAGATACTATGTGGCTGGAGAGAGGGTCCCTGAACAGATACTGAGCGCCGGCCCGTTCCTGGATCCCGACGCGCTGATCATCGGCTTCGCTCGCCGCTTTGCCACCTACAAGCGAGCCACGCTCGTGTTCCGCGACCTGGAGCGGCTGAAGCGGCTTCTGCACGAGCGCTGTTGCCCCGTGCAGTTCATCTTTGCCGGCAAGGCTCACCCGGCCGATGAGGGCGGCAAGCGACTGATACAGCAGGTGTACAATGTCGCCCGGGACCCGGCGATGGGGGGGCGCATCGCCTTCATCGAAGACTATGACCTGCAAGTGGCGCGCTACCTGGTGCAGGGAGTGGACGTGTGGCTGAACACCCCTCGCCCTCCCCGCGAGGCCAGTGGCACCAGCGGTCAGAAAGCAGCCGCCAACGGAATCCCTAACCTGAGCGTGCTCGACGGCTGGTGGGCCGAGGGGTACAATGGGGCCAACGGCTGGGCGATTGACGCCGGGCAACAATACGACGACCCGGCAGCGCAGGACGGGGCCGACGCGGAGGCGCTGTACCGCCTGCTGGAAAACGAGGTCGTGCCACTGTTCTACAAGCGCGATAGCGATGACGTACCCCGGGGCTGGGTGCGGGTGATGAAGGAAGCGATCCGCACGGCAGTGCCGGTCTTTTGCACCCGCCGCATGGTCAAGGAATACACCGAACAGTTATACGTCCCAGCGGCGGAGCGGGCGGCAGAGATGGAGACCTCACCAGAGGGGTAGATTTCCTGTCAGCCGCCCAACCGTGCAAATTAGGAGCGTTCTCTCGAAAGAGCGGCGCTCCTTTTTGTACCGCACTTCTCCTACTCTCTCTTGCCTACCCCTTCACGGCCCCAGCCGTCAAACCGCTCACCAGCCGGCGCTGGAAGATGAGGGCCAGGATCACCGGCGGCAACGCGGCCAGGAAGCCGCCAGCAGCGACCGCGGCCGGCGACTGGTAGTATTGGGCGCTCCCCACGATGAACACAAAGTAAGGCAAGGTGTAAGCGTTCGGTGTGCGGCTAAAGATCAGCGCCAGCAGAAACTCGTCCCAGGCCAGCAGGAAGGCCAGCAAGCCGGTAGTCACCAGGCCCGGCACCGAGAGCGGCAGGATGATGTAGGTCAGGGCTTGTAAGCGGGTGCAGCCATCCATCATGGCTGCCTCTTCCAGTTCTCTGGGGATGGTGGCAAAGTAGCCGCGCATGATCCAGACCACCAGGCCGATGATGCGACATGTACAGGATGACCAGATTGTGCCTGGTGTCGAACATGGGGAATATCGGG
>CAYQTW010000236.1:0-5631 GCA_964420485.1 uncultured Anaerolineales bacterium | reverse complement strand
CTATCGAACCAATCATATAAAACGCCTGCTCCGGCAGGTCGTCGTGGCGGCCCTCCAGGATCTCGCGGAAGCCGCGCAGTGTCTCGGCCAGCGGCACGTGGCGGCCGGGCATCCCGGTGAACGGTTCGGAGACGAAGAACGGCTGGGTGAGGAAGCGTTGCACCCGCCGCGCCCGGTTGACTGTCTGGCGGTCCTCCTCGCTCAGTTCCTCCATCCCCAGGATGGCGATCACGTCCTGTAGTTCCTGGTAGCGGGCCAGTAGCGCCCGCACCTCCGTGGCGACAGCGTAGTGTTCCTCCCCCACGCCGGCCGGTGTGAGCAACGCGCTGTTGGATTCCAGCGGGTCAATAGCGGGATAGAGCCCCAGGCTGGCCTGGCGGCGCGAAAGAATGGTCGCCGCGTCCAGGTGGGCAAATGTCGCCACGACTGCCGGGTCGGTCAGGTCGTCGGCCGGCACGTAGACCGCCTGCACCGAGGTGACGCTGCCCCGGCCGGTGGTGGTGATGCGTTCTTGCAGTTCGCCCATCTCGCTTTCCAGTGTGGGTTGGTAGCCCACGGCGCTGGGTAGACGCCCCAGTAGCGCCGACACCTCTGCGCCGGCCTGGATGTAGCGAAAGATGTTGTCAATAAAGATCAGCACCGGGCGGCGCTCGTGGTCGCGAAAGTACTCGGCCATCGTCAGCGCGGTGAGTGGAACGCGCAGCCGTGCCCCCGGCGGTTCGTTCATCTGACCAAAGACGAGGACGGTGCTCTCGATCACCCCGCTGCGCTGCATCTCTAGCCACAGGTCGTTGCCCTCGCGGCTGCGCTCGCCCACGCCGGCAAAGAGCACCAGCCCGGCGTGCTCGCGGATGGTGTGGCGCATGAGTTCGATCATCAGCAGCGTCTTGCCCACGCCGGCGCCGCCAAAGAGTCCGATCTTGCCGCCGCGCGGGTAGGGGGTTAGGAGGTCAATGGCCTTGATGCCGGTGACGAATGGCTCGACCGCTATCTGTTGCTCGTGCAGCGGGGGTGATGGGGCGTGGATCGGGCGCCACTGCACTCCTTCGGGCGCGGGGAGGCCGTCAATAGGCTGGCCCAGGACGTTGAACAGGCGTCCCAACGTCGCCCGGCCCACCGGGACGCGGATGGGGTGGCCCGTGTCGAGCACCGGCAGTCCGCGACGCAAGCCAGCCGTGCTGCCCATCGCAATCGCTCGCACAGTGCGGGGGTCAATGTGCTCCTGTACTTCGATAGTCAGTTCCGGCCCGTCGTCTCGCTGGATCAGCAGACTGTTGTGGATACTGGGCAGGTCGCCGGAGGCAAACTCTGCGTCCACCACCACGCCAGCCACGCGCGCTACGGTTCCTGTTCTGGCCAAATTTTTGCTCCTTGGGGTAACGTCGGGGTATATTATACCACAATGGATGTTCAGCGATGTGCGCTTTACGTTCTTACTTCTGGCAACCCCTACCAAATCGCGGTGGCGTGTCGCGATGCGGCAATGACTGGATCGTTGGTCAAGATGGGGACTTGGAATAGCATGGCGGTGGCCACCAGCATACGGTCGTGCAGTTCCGGCACATCACCAATACCACCGGCGATGCGCACGATTTCCTCATCGAGGGGCAGGATGACATAGCCTGGCGATGCGATGATGTGCTTGATGACATCATCCAGGCGCATCTTTAACTCGCGTCGCTCAATCACGTGCAGCATCTCCATTAGTGTGATTACTGAGATGTACACTGTATGTTGAGCAGCGTCGGCCCCCTCAAGCAGTTGTCGGGCCCGTTTGCTGAGCTTGCGATGGCGACGCAGATGCCAGATGAGGGCGACAGTATCAGTTAATAGGATCATGGCGTTCCACGCGGCGATTTACGGCCTGGGTCAACTCGTAGCGTAAACGGCGAACGTCTTCTACGTCAACGTCAAAGTCAAAGTCCTGCCATAGCCCCCCGAGTCCGGGAATTTGTTCTGTTGTCTGGCGTGCTTGTGCTTTCGCCACCTGAACCTGAAGGAAATTCACGAACTGTTCAACAATTGGCAGAGATTCCGACGGCAGTTCGTCCAATGTCGTCAGGATATGCTGCCTGGTCATCTGTGAAGCAAGAGCATTCATACGCCTCCTCCTCTCTGTGCAATAATATTACCATAAGACCCTCTGTATAGCAAGGGCGCGCCCTGCCCAGGACAGAATTGTTTTTTCGAGGCATAACGAGTATAATACCATCCGAGATGTTGCTGCCGAGATGCAACGAGCGCTACTCACCAGACGGCAGGAGGGGGGAGCATGTGGTGTCCATCCTGTAGCACAGAGAACTCGCCGGACTTGCTCTTTTGCGGCCACTGCGGCGCTCCCTTGCCGCGTCTGTGTCCCCACTGTGGCCTCGAGAACCCCCACGGCTTTTTCTTCTGCGGCCACTGCGGGGCGGACCTTTCGCGGTCGTCCCCGGTCTTGCTTCAGGCCGCCCTGGAAGGCGAACGCCGTTTCGTGGTCGTCCTTTTTGCCGACATTGCCGGCTTTACCCGCCTTTCGGAGCAGTTGGACGCGGAGGAGGCGACGACGCTGGTCAACCTGTGCTTGGAACAGATGACGGATGCCGTCGTGCAGCACGGAGGCCGGGTGGACAAGTACACGGGCGATGGACTGATGGCGGTGTTCGGCGCGCCGACGGCCCACGAGGACGACCCGGAACGGGCGCTGCGCGCGGCGCTGGTGATGCGGCGGGCGGTGGACGGGCTGAAACTGGACATTGGCATCCCCCAGGTCTCTCTCCACATCGGGCTGGCCTGCGGTCAAGTGGTCGCCGCCGGGGTGGGCGGCCGGGGACGGCGAGAGTACACCGTCATAGGCACTTCTGTGAACCTGGCGGCGCGGTTGGAAGAGGCCAGTGTCCCCGGCCAAATCCTGACCAGCGAGGAGTTGGCCAGGATCACCGATCACATCTTTTCCTTCCGCCCCGTGATCCTGCCCCATCTGCAGGGCTGGGAGGGGGAGGTGCGGGTGTTCGAGTTGCTGGATGAGCAGTTCGGCGCGACCTCGTCCCGCCGGGCGGGGGAGATGCGCTCCCCCCTGGTGGGCCGAGACGCGGAGATGTCCTTGCTGTGCCGCTCGTTGGAAGAGTTGATTTCTGGAAAGGGGGGCATCGTCTCAGTTATTGGTGAGGGTGGGGTGGGAAAGTCACGGCTGCTACGAGAGGTGCGAGCGCAAGCGCGGGAGCGGGGTCTGCGATTGACCTGGCTGGAGGGCAATGCCCTGGAGACCGGGGAGGCGGTCCGCTACGGTTGCTTCCGCACCCTTTTGCGGGAGGCCATAAGCGCAACGGGCCAGGCGGACGTCTCGCAGACAACAAAGCAACTACAGACGTTCCTGGAATATCTGGCGCCGGAGCGGGTCGAAGAGTTCTACCCGTGCCTGAGCCGGGTGTTGGGCATCCCACTGGAACCTGAGGTGTCTGAGCGGCTAGAGCGGTTGGACGGGGAAAGTCTAAAGCGGCACACCTTTCGGATGATACAGGAGTGGATCACAGCATTGGCGGAGAGAGGCCCGACGGTTCTAGTTTTCGAGGACTTGTACCGGGTGGACCCCACGTCGGCGGAACTATTAGAACAGATACTACCGCTGGCGGAGCGGGCACCGCTGTTGATCGTGTGGCTATACCGCCCGGAGCCGGACCGTCCGGTGTGGCATCTGCGGGAGGTGGCGGGACGAGAGCACGGGGAGGTCTACGCCGAACTGTGGTTACGTCCCCTGCCCTCGACGGCGGCGGAGCGCATGATCGGCCATCTGCTGGGAACGGGCCGAGCGCCCCAGGAGATGATGGGCCTGGTCTTGAGACGGGCGGAGGGCAACCCCCTGTTCATCGAAGAGATCGTGCGCTCGGTGATGAACGAGGATATCCTGTTGCGAGGGGACGAGGGGTTCTGGGAACTGGCGCCAGGCTGGACGGAGGTTGCCATCCCGGACACCATCCAGGGCATTCTCCAGGCCCGGGTAGACCAACTGGACGGTGAGGCCAAGCGGGTGCTCCAGGTCGCGGCTTGCATTGGGCGGCGCTTCCCTTACGAACTGTTGGCGGCGGCCTCCGATGCGGTCGGGGTAAGCCGAGATCGTCTCGATGGGCACCTGAGAGCATTGGAAGAGGCGACGTTAATTCAGCGGGAGAGCGGGGCCCCAGAGGGGGAATATGCGTTCAAACACGTGCTCGTCCGTGACACTCTGCATAGTAGCCTCTTGAGGAGCACACGCTCCCAATTCCACGCCGCTGTGGCCCGCTGGTACGAGGAGCACATTCTTGATGATCCCGAACCGCCATACGACTTGTTGGCCTACCACTACGAGCAGACAGACAACTATGAGAAACAGCGGCTATATTTCACGCGGGCCGGGCATCAGGCCGCGCGGGGCTATGCCAATCCAGATGCCTGCGCCTTTTTTACCAAAGCGCTGGCCCTGACCATAAACCCGGCCGAACGGTTCGAGTTGCTTCTGGCGCGGGAGAGGGCGCTGGATCTGATGAGCAACCGCGTCCAACAGCGGACAGACCTGGAGGAATTGCTGCAACTGGCAGATCAGGACGGCGACGATTTGCGCCAGGCGACGGTCTACAACCGCCTGGCCTACTGGTACGAGAGCCAGGGCGACTACACGGAGGCTTGTGCGATGGCTGAGAAGGGGCTATCTGCCGCCCGGCAGGCAGGCGACGCTCATGCGGAAGCGGGAAGCCTGCATCGCCTCGCCAGCGCAGCCTGGCGCCAGGCACGGTTCACTGCCGCACTGGAGGCGGCCCAGGCCGCCCTGGAGATCGCGCGCGCGGCCGGCGACACCAGGCGCGAGGCACACAGCCTGACGACGATAGGAGTCGTCCATCGCTCCCTGGGCGAACTTGCCTCTGCCCGTGCCTGCTACCGGCAGGCCCTCGACATCCGCCGCGCCACAGGCGATCGGAAGGGGGAAGCGATCAGTCTCAGTCAATTGGGCAACGTTTTCTACGACGAGGGGGACTATACGGGAGCCTTTGACCATCACCAGCAGGCGCTCGACTGCTTCCGCTTGGTGGGGGACCGCCAGGGAGAGGCCTGGAGCCTAAGCGGGCTGGGAACCGTCTACCTGACCTGCGGGGACTATGAGGCGGCGCGGACCTGTTACGAGGAAGCCCTGTCGCTCCGCCGCGCCGTGGGCGACCAGCGGGGAGAGGCAGTGGCGCTGGGTGATCTGGGCCACACTCTGTTGGCGTTGGGGGAACTCGATGCCGCTCAGACACATCTGGAAAAGGCGATGGCGATGCTACGAGCCATCGGAGCGCGCCGGGACGAGGTCTATGTCCTGACCCATCTCGCGCGGGCTTATGAGAAACTGGGAAACCTGGATGGCGCACAGGTCGCGCACCAGGCGGCTCTCTCCCGCCGCCGTGGGCAGGGCCAGTCTGCCGCCGGCACCGAGAACGTGGCCGACCTGGCCCGGGTAGTCCTGGCACGAGGTTATCTCGAAGCGGCGCGGGTCTATACCGGCCAAGTGCTGGCCCACATCCGAAAGCACGGCCTGACTCAGTTTGAATCCCCGTTTCTGGTCTATCTGACTTGCGTCCGTATCCTCGAGGCGTGTGGTGAGGAGGAGACTGCTCGTGAGACGTTGGAGGAGGCTTATGA
>CAYQTW010000235.1:1265-5750 GCA_964420485.1 uncultured Anaerolineales bacterium | reverse complement strand
GCCGACGGAGCGCGATTTGGAGGCCGTGCGCAAGGCAGCGGCAGAACTGGAACGACGCAAAGCCGCCCACACCGGGCCTCTGAGCCTGACGCCCGATGAACCAACGCCGATGGGCGGAGGCAGCGGCGCAGGTCGTGCCTTCTCTCAACGTAATTATGGGATGGACAATTTTGAAGACCTTTTCACACCCCGCCAATTACTAGCTCTAACTACTTTGGCCCGACTGGTGCGTGAAGTTGGAGACAGGCTCGCAACTGAGCACGATACCGAGTTTGCCATGGCAGTGCAGACGTGTTTGGCTCTGGCGGTAAGCAAGCAAGCAGATAGCGATACCTCTCTTTGCGCGTGGCGCTCAACAAGCCAGGACATTGGGCACACCTTTGGACGCCAAGCCCTACCAATAGTATGGGACTTTGTGGAGGCTAATATTCTGAGTGGCGCAACAAGGGATTGGTCGAATGCGGTCATCGGTGTTCTAAAAGCGCTTGAAAGCCTGGATGACAAGATTCATTCAGGCCAGGCCGAACAAGCAAACGCTATCGCTCATCCTCTCCCTGATGATACAGCCTATGCATTTGTTACCGATCCACCCTACTACGATGCTGTCCCCTATGCTGACTTGTCCGATTTCTTCTATGTTTGGCTCAAGCGTACTTTGGGAGAACGTCAACCACACATCTTTGCGGAAGACCTTGTTCAAAAGGGCGACGAGTGCATAGTAGACGAAGTCAAGGGCAAAGACAAAGCCTACTTTGAGCGCACCATGTCTCAAGCGATGGCCGAAGGTCGCCGGGTTCTGGCTCCCAATGGAGTGGGACTGGTCGTCTTTGCTCATAAAACTACCGGTGGATGGGAGGCCCAATTACAGGCTATGATTGACGCCGGATGGATCGTTACCGGCTCCTGGCCCATTGATACTGAAATGGGTTCGCGGCTGCGAGCTATGAAATCCGCTGCCCTCGCTTCCTCCATCCACCTCGTCTGCCGCCCGCGCGAAAACCCCGACGGCTCCCTGCGCACCGACGTCGGCGAGTGGCGCGATGTGCTGGACGAACTGCCCGGCCGCATCCACGAGTGGATGGGCCGCCTGGCCCAGGAGGGCGTCGTCGGCGCGGACGCCATCTTTGCCTGCCTCGGCCCGGCGCTGGAAATATATTCCCGCTACAGCCGCGTCGAGCGGGCCGACGGCGTCTCCGTCCCCCTGGGCGACGTCACCGACGAGAGCGGCAACGTCGTCGAGCGGGGCTACCTCTCCTACGTCTGGGAGGCGGTCTCCCAGGAGGCGCTCTCGATGATCTTTGAGGGCGCCGACACCGCCGGCTTCGAGGCCGACGCCCGCCTGACCGCGATGTGGCTGTGGACCCTCTCCACCGCCTCGAACGGCGCTGCATCCGAGGCCAATGGCAAAGTGGTCAAATCCACCGGTTACACGCTGGAATACGACGCCGCCCGCAAGATCGCCCAGGGCCTGGGCGCGCACCTGGAGCGGATGAGTAACCTGGTCAAAGTCAAGGGGAACAAGGCCCGCCTGCTGCCCGTCGCCGAACGGACGCGGGCGCTGTTTGGCAAGGATGGCACCCTGAGCTCGTCGAAGGGGGGGCCACGAGCACCACGCCAGCGCAGACCAAAGGCACAGATGTCATTCCTCGAGCAGATGGACGAGTTGGGCGTAGCGGAGGAAAAGGGCAGCGCGGAAGAACCCGGCGCAGCCCCCCACGGTGCTACCGTCCTCGACCGGGTGCATCAGGCCATGCTGCTCTTCGCGTCCGGTCGGAGCGAGGCGTTGCGCAGGTTCCTGGTCGAAGAGGGCGTCGGGCAGGAAGCGCGTTTCTGGCAACTGGCCCAGGCCCTCTCGGCGCTCTATCCCGCCCACACCGACGAAAAGCGCTGGGTGGATGGGGTGTTGGCGCGGAAGAAGGGATTAGGATTCTGATATGGAGGATAATGCTATGGCAAAAAAGACTCACCGAACTTGTCCACGGGATGGATACCCACTGGTAAAGATCAATGGGCGTTGGGAATGTGTGGCTGAGTATCTGGATCGCTGCATCGGACAGAAAACGATAGTGGATGTGGTGCAGAAAGAAAGCACGACGTATTACGTCTTTGAGAACGATCACGAATTACCTCTGTTGTGTTTTTGTTGTGATTCACCCCTGATCGTGGAGAACGTTAAAGAGACACGCCAGGACATGCAGGGACGGCGGTTGGATGGGCTAGACGTCGTTCTGGTGGAGCTCGAAGACGGTACCGAGATGCCACAACTCCATTTGCTGTTTTCGAAAAAGTCACTGTTAGGGACCGGGATACGCGATATTGTCTCCCTCCAGGTCGCTGCCCAGATGCGCCATCCCCCCAGTTGCCCATACAGCGGCGGCTCGACTACGGCGAGAAGCCGTCGTCGCCAAAGGCGAAAGCGTCCTCAACAAAAAGAGGGCTGATGAGCATGCGTCTTGCCGAAGCCTGGTACGCGACATTCCTGGAAACATTGCAGCGCCACGAAGCCTCCAGGCCACTGAAAGAGGCCGCCACTGCCGGTCGTCTGGGTGACTGGACCAAGTCACTGACCGGGGTAGTGGTAGACGTGTGCCGTCATAAGGGCTGGCAGACAGCCGCCAGGTGGCATCGGGGGGACGTTCTGCCAATCCCGCGCAGCGAGTACCTGGCCCTGGACGCGGTGGCCTTTGCCCCGGCGTCCGTCAGCTGGCCCTTTCCCATCGCCGTCTTTGAACTGGAGAACAGCCGTCAAGACGACAAGGTGGCCTACTCGCTGTGGAAAGTGCTCTGCGTGCGCGCTCCCTTGCGCGTCGTCTTTTGCTACCGCCGCGACGTATCCGCCGGCAGCGCGCTGGTGCGGCGTCTGGAGGAGGCTGTCGTCGGGTCGCTGCCCATCGAGGAGCGCGTCAACCTGGTGGGCGAGACTTTGCTGATCGTGGGCAGCCGGGCTGAAGAATCCACGTTCCCCTACGGCTTTTTCAAGGACTGGATACTGGACAAGAACACCGGGCGCTTGGCCCGAGGCTGAAGGAGAAATGATATGGCACTCAAACCGTGGTATAAAATCGTCTTCCCCCGCGAAGACCTGCGCGAGGGTCGCCCGCTGGACGCCTCCGAGTTTGCCGTGCATCTCGATCAGGTGCGCCAGGGCCGTGCGCCCGACGACTATCAAGAGCCGGCCCGCTTCTTCGAGCGCACCTACCTCACCCGGAACCTGCTGGGCCTGGCCGCCGAGGTCGTCCGCCGCCTGTCGGGCATCAAGGTCGAGACCTCGGCCGTCTTTAACATGGCCACCCAATTCGGCGGCGGCAAGACCCACGCCCTGACGCTTTTATACCACTTGGCACGTAGTGGCGACTTTAGTCGCTCCTGGCACGGCGTGCCCGCGATCCTGCAAAAGGCCGGCGTGAATAAAGTACCCCAGGCGGCAGTGGCTGCCTTCGTCGGCCAGCAGTTCGACCCGCGCGGCGGTGACGACGGCACCCCTCTCCGCCAGACTCCCTGGGGCGAGATCGCCTTCCAACTGGGCGGGGTGGAGGCGTTCGACGTGGTGGCCGGATTCGATGCCGATGGAATCGCCCCCGGCGGCGACACCATCCGCAAGTTCCTCCCCGCCGGCCGCCCGGCCCTGATCCTGGTGGACGAGTTGATGAATTACGTCAGCCGCTACCGCAAGTCGGGGCTGGCCGACCAACTGTACAACTTTATCCAGAACCTCTCCGAGACCGCCCGGGGGATGGACAACGTGGTGCTGGTCGTCTCTGTCCCGGCCTCAGAGTTGGAAATGGGGTCGCAGGACTATGCCGACTATGAACGGTTCAAGAAAACGCTCGACCGGCTGGGCAAGGCCGTCGTCATGGCGGCCGAGGCCGAGACCTCCGAGATCATCCGCCGGCGACTCTTTGACTGGGGCGGGCTGCCGAAGGAAGGTCGCCACACCGCTGCCGAGTACGCCGCCTGGCTGCTGGATCACCGCCACCAGGTCCCCGCCTGGTTCCCCGTAGACCACGCCGCCGAGGTGTTCGAGGCCACCTATCCCTTCCACCCGATGGCCCTCTCCGTCTTTGAGCGCAAGTGGCAGGCGCTGCCCCGCTTCCAGCGCACGCGCGGCATCTTGCGTCTACTGGCCCTGTGGGTTTCGCGGGCCTACCAGGACGGGTACAAGGGTGCGCACAAAGACCCCCTCATCGGCCTGGGCACCGCCCCGCTCGACGATCCGCTCTTCCGCGCCGCGGTCTTTGAGCAACTGGGGGGTTCGGGGTTGGAGGGCGCAGTCACCACCGACATCACCGGCAAGCGGGACGCCCACGCCGTCCGGCTGGACGCCGAGGCGGTGGAAACTATCCGCCGGGCGCGGCTGCACCAAAAAGTTGCCACGACCATCTTTTTCGAGTCGAATGGGGGGCAGATCGCGGCCCGGGCCGAGGCCACGCTGCCCGAACTGCGCCTGGCCGCGCTGGATACCAGCCTGGCGCTGGAAATCGAGCA
>CAYQTW010000235.1:0-1255 GCA_964420485.1 uncultured Anaerolineales bacterium | reverse complement strand
GCCGAACCCGACCTGGACATTGGCAACGTCGAGACGGTGCTGGAAGCGCTGAGCGATACCTGCTATTTCCTGGAGGCGGAGCGCAATCGTTACCGCTTTAGTCTGCGGCCCAACCTGAACAAACTCTTGGCCGACCGCCGGGCCACTGTCAAGACGGCCCACGTGCGGGAGCGCGTGATGGCCGAGGTTCAGCAGGTTTTCAAACCAGGCCCTCGCATCGAGCGGGTCTATTTTCCCGCAAAGAGCGCCGACATCCCCGACCGGGCGGCGCTGACCTTTGTCATCGTGGCCCCCGAACAGACGGCGGGATATCCGGCGACTCGTCAATTGATTGACGAGATGACCCGCGAGCACGGCACATCAGGGCGCACCTTCAAGAGCGCGCTGATCTGGATCGTACCCGACGACACCGGCAGGCTGATGGACGATGCCCGCAGGCTGTTGGCCTGGGAAGACGTCGAGAGCGAAAAGGACAGGCTGCAACTCGACGAGGCGCAACAAAGACAACTCCAGGAGGCACGCCGGCGCGCAGCCCGCGACTTGAAAGAGTCCGTCTGGCGCTCCTACAAGAGAGTGCTTTTGCTGGGGGGAAACAACGACTGGAAAGAAGTGGACCTGGGCCTGGTTCATTCCAGCGCCGCCGAGAACGTGGTGACGCTGATCCTGTCCCGCCTGCGCCAGGACGACGAGGTCACAGAGGGCGTCAGTGCCTACACCTTGCTCCGCCACTGGCCCGCGATGACGGCGTGGAGCACCAAAGCGGTGCGCGATGCCTTTTTCGCCTCGCCCCAACTGCCCCGCCTGCTCGATCCGGAGGCGTTGCGCCGCACCATCGCCGAAGGGGTGGCGCAGAAACTGCTGGCCTACGTCGGCCCAAAGGGTGCGGACGGCAAGTACTATCCCTTCGTCTTTGGCGAGACACTGCTGCCGGCGGACGTCGAGTTCTCCGGCGATATGTTTATCGTCACGGCCGAGGAGGCGCAGAAGCAGATCGAGGAGCCCAGACTGACCCGGCTGGAGGTGCGTCCCACCCGCGTCCAACTAAAGCCGGGCGAGAGTTATAACCTGACTGTGCAGGGATTTGACCAGCACGAGCGCCCGTTCTCCTTCCCACCGGGCAACGTCGTCTGGGATGCGCCAGGGTGCAGCGTGGACGCTTCCGGCAAGATCGTCGCCGGGGAGCGCGAAGGCTACTACACCGTATCCGCCAGGATCGAGGGCCTGAGCGCAACGGCGGAAGTGATCGTTGCCCGGG
>CAYQTW010000234.1:0-5770 GCA_964420485.1 uncultured Anaerolineales bacterium | reverse complement strand
TGTACCAATGTTTGTGCAACCATTCCAAAAAAGGAGAAGATAGATGAAAAACCTACGTATTCTGGGAATTGTGGCGGTGTTGGCCCTGGTGATAGCCTCGTGCACCCCGCCGGCGACCCAAGAACCGGCGGCACCAGCAGCAACCGAAGCGCCAGCGCCAACCGAAGCGCCAGCGCCGACCGAAGCGCCAGCGTTCGAACCTATGAGTTACTCCGCCGAGAGTTGTGACTACGGCGGCGAGTTCCTCACCATCGAGGCCCTGGATGCACAGACCGTCAAGTTCACGCTCTGCTATCCAGACCCGGCCTTCCCATCCAAGATCGCCTTCTCGGCCTTCCCCATCAACGATACCGAGTACCTGGAGGCCACGGGCGGCGGTGGTGACATCGTTGATAAGCCGATCGGCACCGGCCCCTACAAGATCGAGAACTGGAACCGTGGGTCAGAGCTAGTCATGACCCGCTTCGACGACTACTGGGGCGACCCCGCCATCGCCGATACCCTCATCTTCCGCTGGAACTCGGAGGCGGCGGCACGTCTGGTCGAGTTGCAGGCCGGCACCATTGATGGCATGGACAACCCCGGCTCAGACGACTTTAGCGTGATCGAGGATGACCCCAACCTGGCTCTCTACGAACGCCCCGGCACCAACATCTTTTACATAGGCATGAACAACACTTACCCGCCCTTCGACAACGAGCGCGTGCGCCAGGCCTTTGCCATGGCCATAGACAAACAGCGCATCGTAGACAACTTTTACCCCAGGGGTTCCATCGTCGCCGACCAGTTCATGCCGCCGGTGATCTTTGGCTATACCCCCGAAGTAGAGTGGTACGAATACAACCCTGATATGGCCAAGCAAATTCTGGAAGAAGAAGGCGTGCTGCCCGGCTTCAAAACCACCATCACCTACCGCGATGTGGTGCGCAGTTACCTGCCCGAGCCGGGCGTGGTGGCTCAGGACTTTCAGGCCCAGATGGCCGCGATCGGTGTCGAAGTAGAGATCGTGGTCATGGAGTCGGGCGCTTTCCTCGATGCCTGTGACGCAGGTGAGATTGACGGCTTCCACATGCTGGGTTGGGGTGCCGACTATCCCGACGCCACCAACTTTCTCGATTTTCACTTTGGCAAAGGCGCTTCTGCCCAATTCGGTGACGGCTGGGAAGATATCTGGGATGCCCTGAACCGTGGCGGCGCGCTGGCTGATCCCGACGAGCGCTACCCCATCTACGTCGAGGCCAACGAACTGATCAAGCAGCACGTGCCCATGATCCCCATAGCTCACGGTGGCTCCGGCTGTGCTTACCAGGCGGATGTTGCTGGTGCTCACTCCAGCCCGTTGGGCAACGAGTACTTTGCCGTCATGAACCCTGGTGGCCGTGACCAGTTCGTCTGGATGCAGAACGCCGAGCCCATCGGGCTGTACTGCCCGGATGAGACCGACGGCGAATCGCTGCGGGCCTGCGAGCAGATCCACGAGCCACTCTTGGGCTACGAGATAGGTGGCACAGCAGTTGTTCCCGCGCTGGCCACAGGCTGCGACGCCAGCGACGATCTGACCGAGTGGACCTGCCACTTGCGTAAAGGTGTCAAGTTCCACAACGGCGCCGACCTGGACGCCAACGACGCTGTGCTGTCTTATGTGGTTCAGTGGGATGCTGCAAATCCGCTGCACGTGGGCCGCGACGGCAACTTTACCTACTTTGAGGCACTATTCGGCGGCTTTGTAAACGCAGAGTAGCCGCAGCCTCCTTTCTCTGGTGGGGCGCTGGCCTGACCAGCGCCCCACCAAACCTCTTCTATTCTCCATACTCGAGAGAAAATATTATGACCAGTTATATCATCAGACGGTTGCTGTTGGCGATTCCTGTGCTCCTGGGTATTCTCTTTGTGACTTTTGCATTGGCGCGTATGATTCCGGGAGACCCATGCCGGGCTGTGCTGGGGGAACACGCTACAGACCAAATTTGCGATGCCTTTATCAAGCGCCACGGCCTGGACAAGCCTATCCCAACCCAGTTCGCCGTCTACCTGGGCGAAATCACACACGGGGATTTCGGTGATTCGCTGCGCTTCCAGCGTCCGGTCACCGCATTGCTGTCTGAGCGCTTGCCGGTCACGGTGGAACTTGGGCTCAGTGCCCTGATCCTGGCGGTCATCGTCGGCATCCCCCTGGGCATCATCTCCGCCTACTGGCGCAACTCGGCGGTGGACGTGGGCACCATGCTCCTGGCGAACACGGGGGTCTCAATGCCCGTCTTTTGGCTGGGCCTGATGCTGGCCTACATCTTTGCCGTGATGCTGAAAGGCACACCCATCTGGCTGCCCCCGTCCGGCCGGATGACTTCTGGCATGTCCCTTCCACCGTTGTACGAGACGTGGAACATCGCGGTGGTCCAAGGAGAGGGCTGGTACAGCGTCCTGGCCTTCCTCTCCAACATCAATACTTTCAACGCGCTGGTCACCGGTCACTGGCTGGAACTGTGGGATGCCATCAAGCACCTGATCCTGCCAGCGGTTGCCCTGGGGACGATCCCGATGGCCATCATTGCCCGGATGACTCGTTCGAGCCTGCTGGAGGTACTGGGGCTGGACTACGTCCGTACCGCACGGGCCAAGGGGTTGCAGGAGCACGCGGTCGTGCTTCGCCATGCCCTGCGCAACGCCATGCTCCCGGTTGCAACCGTCATTGGGTTGCAACTGGGCACCCTGCTGGGCGGCGCAGTGCTCACCGAGACCATCTTTGGGCTGACAGGCGTGGGCAAAACGCTGTTCGACTCGATCACCTCCCGCGACTATGTGGTGGTGCAGGTGTTCACGCTGGTGATCGCGGTGGGATTCGTGGCGGTCAACTTGATCGTGGACCTGTCGTACGCCCTTCTCGACCCGCGCGTGCGTCTGGATTGAGGAAGCCTTATGCAAAAACATACCGAGACAAAAACACAGACCAAGCGGAAGGGGAGCAGCCTGTGGCATGACGCCATGCGTTACCTGTTCCGCCAGCGATCCGCTATTCTGGGGATGTCTATTCTGGGTGGGATGCTCTTGCTGGCGATCTTTGCCCCGTTCATAGCCACTCACGATCCCACGCTCTCCATGCTCGACGTGCCAGAACAAGTCGCCATGGGCATCAAGCGCCGCCTGCCCCCCTGCATCCACCTGCTGGGCTGCCCGGCGGAACAGCCCCAACACCTGATGGGGCTGGATAGCAACGTGCGTGACCTATTCAGCCGGGTGATTTATGGCGCGCGTTATTCACTCTACATTGGCTTTGCCTCGGTCGGATTCGCTATCATGATCGGTTCACTACTAGGCGCGGTGGCGGGTTACCTGGGCGGCTGGGTAGATAACGTCGTCATGCGCTTGATGGATGTCCTATTGGCTTTCCCTGCCTTGCTGCTGGCCATCGCCATCGTCACCGTCCTCGGCCCGGGCCTGGTCAATGCACTGCTTGCTATCGGCATTGTTTCGATACCATCTTATGCCCGCGTGATGCGTGCCAGCGTGCTTTCGGTCAAGGAACGGGACTTTGTGACGGCCGACCGGGCGCTGGGCGTCCCCTCGATCCGCATCCTGTTTCACCGTATCTTGCCCAATGCCATCACCCCTCTGATCGTGCAGGGGACGCTGGGTATCGCCACGGCTATTCTGGACGCGGCGGCGCTCTCCTTCCTGGGACTGGGCGCACAGCCGCCGACGCCCGAATGGGGCACCATGCTGGGCGCGGAGCGGAACCAGGTCTTTACCGCGCCGCACCTGGTCTTTTTCCCCGGTATTGGAATTATGCTGACAGTGCTTTCCTTCAATCTGCTGGGCGATGGACTGCGCGACGCACTCGACCCGCGTCTCAACCGCTGACGCTGACACCAGCCTTTTCAAACGATGACTATGGAGACGACAACCTTTCAAAAGACCAACACAAGCACATCACCAGCGGACGACGCCTTGCTGGACATCCGCGACCTGCACACGTACTTTTACACCCAGGATGGTGTGGTCAAGGCAGTAGATGGAGTAGACTTTGTCGTCCGCCCAGGTGAAATTGTGGGACTGGTGGGCGAGTCAGGATGTGGCAAGAGCGTCACCTCTCTCTCGGTAATGCGCCTGGTCTCCTATCCGGGCAAAATCGAGGCAGGCGAAATCTGGTTCGACGGCGTGAACTTGCTCACCCTGCCGCGCCGTGACATGACGCACATCCGTGGCAGCCGCATCTCGATGATCTTTCAGCAGCCCACCAGTTGCCTGAACCCCGTCTTTGACACAGGCTACCAGTTGGCCGAGGTGTTGGCGATCCACCAGTCACTTGAGCGCCGCGCCGGCCAGGAGCGGGCCATCGAACTGCTCCACCTGGTTGGCATCCCCGATCCCGAAAAGCGCATCAGGGCCTATCCTCACGAACTGTCGGGGGGTATGGCCCAGCGGGTGATGATCGCGATGGCGCTGGCCTGCAACCCGGAACTGCTCATTGCCGATGAACCGACGACGGCATTGGACGTGACCATCCAGGCACAGATTCTCGACCTGATGCGTAACATGCAGGCCCGGACGGGGACGGCCATCGTCCTGATCACTCACGATCTGGGGGTGGTGGCCGAGATGGCCTCGCGTGTAGCAGTGATGTACGCCGGCCGGATCGTCGAAGAAGCAGACGTGCACACTCTGTTCAACAATCCAATGCACCCCTACACTCAGGGGCTGCTCGCTTCCATCCCAGTGCTGGGTCAGGTTCAGGAAGAGTTGGACGTGATTCCCGGCGTTGTGCCCAATCTGATCAACCTGCCGCCGGGATGCCGCTTTGCATCCCGTTGCCGCTCCCGTGTGGAAAAGGGACTAGAGATCTGCACACGGGAGGAGCCGAGACTTTTGCCCATAGCCCCTGGTCACACGACACGGTGCTGGCTATATCAATGAGTGCCACAAAAAGTTGGGAGAATGGCCGTGGAACAAACCACTGAAAATCTCGTAGAGGTTCGCAACCTGGTCAAGTACTTTCCCGTGCGTGGGGGAGTTCTGCAGCGCGTTCAGGGCTGGGTCAAGGCGGTGGACGACGTCAGTTTCACCATCCGCGCCGGTGAGACGCTGGGGCTGGTAGGCGAGTCGGGCTGCGGCAAGACCACCATTGGGCGCACCATCCTGCGGCTGATCGAGCCGACCGGGGGACAGGTGCTGTTCGATGGGCAGGACATGGTGACGATGAAGGCGCAGGAACTCGTAGCCAAACGGCGCGAGATGCAGATCATCTTTCAGGATCCATATTCCTCTCTCGACCCCCGTGCGCAGATTGGCGACGTCATCGGTGAGGGGTTGTACATCCACGGTGTGAAGGACAGAGAAGAGCGCCGCCGCCGGGTGCTCGAGATTATGGCCACCGTGGGACTGTCAGAGGATCACATCCGCCGCTACCCCCACGAGTTCTCCGGCGGACAGCGTCAGCGCATCGGGATCGCCCGCGCATTGGTGCTGCGCCCCAGGTTCATCGTCTGCGACGAGCCGGTGTCGGCGCTGGATGTCTCCATCCAGTCGCAGGTGTTGAACCTCCTGCGCCAACTCCAGCACGACTTTCACCTGACTTATCTCTTCATCGCCCACAACATGAGCGTAGTCGAGCACATCAGCGACCGGGTGGCGGTGATGTACCTGGGCAAGATAGTCGAACTGGCCGGCCGGGTAGAATTGTACCGCCACCCGCTTCACCCCTACACGCGGGCGCTGATGTCGGCTATCCCGATCCCTGACCCCGATCTCAAGCGTGAGCGTATCATCCTCGAGG
>CAYQTW010000233.1:0-5778 GCA_964420485.1 uncultured Anaerolineales bacterium | reverse complement strand
ACCCCCACGTGTGTGGGGAAAACGAACTGTTTGCAGAGTTCGGGGAACTCTGCGGTCGGTTCACCCCCACGTGTGTGGGGAAAACGGCGGTGACCTCCTTTTGCATTTTGCTCAGTGCGGTTCACCCCCACGTGTGTGGGGAAAACTTTGGCTGATACCAGCAAGACGCGCAAAATTAACGGTTCACCCCCACGTGTGTGGGGAAAACTCCCTGCGCAGTGTCTAGACCGTTCGACCAGGCGGTTCACCCCCACGTGTGTGGGGAAAACGTGACACTGGACGACCAGCCGGTTGCCGGTTACGGTTCACCCCCACGTGTGTGGGGAAAACCGATGGGATTGTCCCACTGGTGCATCCAGCAAAGGTTCACCCCCACGTGTGTGGGGAAAACCCGGATTCCCAAACTCTCAGAATAGATAATCGCGGTTCACCCCCACGTGTGTGGGGAAAACGTATATACCATACATTAGATTTAGTATTTCTTCCGGTTCACCCCCACGTGTGTGGGGAAAACTCTAACAATAAGTCATCCATTGTACTGGCAGGCGGTTCACCCCCACGTGTGTGGGGAAAACGATGTCTTGACGCTCATAGCGTTGGAGATAGTCGGTTCACCCCCACGTGTGTGGGGAAAACTTCTGACCACGCCCACTCTATCATTGTAGAGGCGGTTCACCCCCACGTGTGTGGGGAAAACTAATACCCGCCATTATGGGATTACATTGAATACGGTTCACCCCCACGTGTGTGGGGAAAACCACCTCAAAGCACCGCGCACTCTACCATTATGCGGTTCACCCCCACGTGTGTGGGGAAAACTTCCTCGAACGGCCACGCCGCTTTGCCAGACGCGGTTCACCCCCACGTGTGTGGGGAAAACCATCTTCCGTGATCGGTCTCATTCGTCTACCTCCGGTTCACCCCCACGTGTGTGGGGAAAACCCAATAGCCGTCGTCACGAGTCAATGTATTATCGGTTCACCCCCACGTGTGTGGGGAAAACGTCTATGCCCGCGCCATCTAATTGGCCTTTGTACGGTTCACCCCCACGTGTGTGGGGAAAACGAAAACGACCACCTGGTTGATCAGGCCATTTTCCGGTTCACCCCCACGTGTGTGGGGAAAACGAAGGGTTCTTGGAATCTCGGTTCACGTCTTATCGGTTCACCCCCACGTGTGTGGGGAAAACTCTTGCTATTTATCCCGACGGCCATGCTCACTGCGGTTCACCCCCACGTGTGTGGGGAAAACGCTTGACTGCCGCCCTTGTGTCCTGCGCCCAACGGTTCACCCCCACGTGTGTGGGGAAAACGCAAGCAAAACAAACGCCTGGCGCATTTTTGCGCGGTTCACCCCCACGTGTGTGGGGAAAACCTGGCCCTGGCATCCCCTGCTGCGCCTCTTGTCCGGTTCACCCCCACGTGTGTGGGGAAAACGCAACCCAAGTTGCCCAAGCGACCGCCCAGGCGCGGTTCACCCCCACGTGTGTGGGGAAAACTTGATAAACTCTGCGCAGAGAGCTTGGCTCTCCGGTTCACCCCCACGTGTGTGGGGAAAACGCCCGTTGCCGTCTGTCAATGCCAATATAAAGTGGTTCACCCCCACGTGTGTGGGGAAAACTGACGCTATTGGACGGCAGGCACCGCCACCTCGCGGTTCACCCCCACGTGTGTGGGGAAAACTTGAGTGCATATCCCAGCACGGGCGGCATCAGCGGTTCACCCCCACGTGTGTGGGGAAAACGTAGACGCTCACCAACCCATCACGGATTGCGGACGGTTCACCCCCACGTGTGTGGGGAAAACGCTATGTCCGCGCTCAATAAGGTTGAGGGCGGTCGGTTCACCCCCACGTGTGTGGGGAAAACTCGGCGCAGAGGATGGCCGGTGGGGGCGCGGTGCGGTTCACCCCCACGTGTGTGGGGAAAACTCACGTCGTATGCCTCACTCTCACGTTGTAGGTCGGTTCACCCCCACGTGTGTGGGGAAAACGTGCGTATAACCCTTTTGATACATCGCCTTGCCCGGTTCACCCCCACGTGTGTGGGGAAAACTGGCAGAGTTCGCGCAAGCGCAGGGCCTCACGGCGGTTCACCCCCACGTGTGTGGGGAAAACGGTCAGTTCCATCCCGTCTGTTTCCCTCCCGAACGGTTCACCCCCACGTGTGTGGGGAAAACGGATATGGTGCGCTTCTGGTTGTCCCCAAACATGGTTCACCCCCACGTGTGTGGGGAAAACTATCTTGTACATCTGGCAATACCAGCGGGCGTACGGTTCACCCCCACGTGTGTGGGGAAAACTTATGGGGTCCGAGTGGGATGGGGGAGATATAGCCGGTTCACCCCCACGTGTGTGGGGAAAACTCCTAGCCCCGCGTCTCTCTCTCGCCGTCCTGCGGTTCACCCCCACGTGTGTGGGGAAAACGTAGTGTCTGCCACCTCACACATCACACTGGGAGGTTCACCCCCACGTGTGTGGGGAAAACCCGTCCGAAACAAGTGTACCCATTGCCGAGTGCGGTTCACCCCCACGTGTGTGGGGAAAACTGGTGTGCTATGACCCAGCTCGCAAAAAGCACACGGTTCACCCCCACGTGTGTGGGGAAAACTCATAGATGTCACGCCAAACATGTGACATTCGTCAGGTCCCCTCCCGTGCGAGGAAACCCGAAAAAACACTGACCGTCACCGACTGTCTGTCCAAACTGACACGGGTGAGACGTGGTTCATTCCTATGCACACTCTGATCAGGAAACGGCAGCCGGTACGCTGATCAACTGAAGGCCGTCAAAGTCTACCACGGTTCGTTTCGTCACGCCAGCCATGCGCATCTTGAATCGCTGCTCAGTGTTGGTGGACCAGATTTGGACGATACCGCCGGCCCGTTTCGCTTTGCAACACTTGGTCCACAACCGGTCGCGCACCATGGCATTGACATGGCCGACAAAAACACCGGTGTGTGGCTCGATCAACCAACGGGTCAATTCGCCCCGCAACGAGGCAGGTACTTTTTCTAATATCATCACGACCATCATGCACCTCGCTCGGACTTTCGTGCCGCTTGCGTCAGCTCGACCGCCGCTGTGTGTTTGCACATGCCTAACCCATTTTTGGCAAAATCGGGACAATCGCACTGCCAGGTTCCTTCGTCAATCTCGGGGTGGGTCCCTTCGATCCAGTGGATGGTGTAACCTGGGCTGTCGGCGCGGGTAACGACGTTCCACACGTCGGGCGCGCACAGGCGTACCGCCCAGCCGGTGCGCAGGCCCTCTTGGGCACGTTGGCGACGCCGTTGGCGCGCCTCGCTGTCCATGACGTCTGCGGGTGTGGCCGCTCGGGTCGCGTGATCCGGCGGCGTCCACCAGGGTTCGGGCCGGCCCGAATCGCTGTCTGCCTCCTGCCCGGCAGCCAACACTTCGGACGAGAGGTCCAGCAGGTTCTCGATGTCCGGCAGGATACGCTTGAGCAGGCGATGTTCCCTGAACGCCTCCCGGCAGGCCAGGCGGACGCGGGCGTGCAGGTTTTTCGTGGACTCGGCGACGATCCTGAAGGCCAGCGGGATGGTCACCTCCACCTTGTACAGGTCGGCGATGTCATACACAAACGACAGTTGTTTGCCGGTGTGGATAAAGCCGAGCGCGGGCGAGTAGCCGCCGGAGACGATGCCGGCGTGGCACAGCCCGTTGAGCAGGGCGTTGGCAGCCGAGAGGGCGCGGTTGGCCGGATCGCCGCTGTTCCAGTTGGACCGGTCGTAGCGGCGACCGTGCCACTCCACGCCGTATCTGTGACTGGCGCGGGCGTAGGCCTGGCGCACGCGCACGCCTTCCAGGCCGCGGATTTGCTCCAGGCTCAGACCGGGGGCCAGTTGCTCCTCGAAGCGGTAGCGATACATACGCATCACGACTTGTAGCCGTTTCTCGGGGTCGCTGACCAGTTCGGCCTGCTTGAGCAGATGGTACGCTTTGCGCGTCTCCCCGCTGCCCTGGGCGTAACAGCGGGTCCCGTCCTCTCCCACCCAGACGACCAGGCAGCCGTTATCGGCCAGGCTTTTGATCGCAGCGTGGGTGATGGAGGTGCCGGGGCCGAGCATCAGCACGGCCAACGCAGCGGCGGGGATCATGGTGCGGCCTTGGGCCTTGTCCAAGAACTCGACGGCTTTCTGTTTTTGTTCGATGCGGCCGCGCTCCAGGTAGAGGTAGGATAAGCCATCGCGCAACTTGGGTAGTTCATGTAAATCACGCACCTTGTAACCTCCTATTCAGTTGGTAAGGTGCAAACCCGGGCTTGCGCTATCTTTTTTAGAGCAGGTCGCGATCCCGCTCAGAACACAGATTTCAGGACATTGACGGATCAGGCTGGGCGAGCCAGGGAGAGCAGGCCGAATCCCATTCCCTTGCCACTGCCGACGCCGCGTTGCACGGTCTCACGCAGGCGGTCGGGATCGGTTACTCTTAGTAAACCATCAAACTGGACGGCAAAAAAGGTCAACTTGTGACGTTGGTTGTTCTTTTTCTGCCAGGCTATCACATTGCCCTCGCGGGTTGCGTTGACTTGGAGCACGCGAAAGCCGCCTTGTTCCCCCTTGCGGTCGAGCCAGGCATGCTGGTCCTCCTCGCGGTAGAGCGGGTCGCGCACGGAGCGCAGATGTCCATCGTCGTCCTCACGGCGGCGTTTGACGGTGGGGTTGGCCCGCAGGCGAAAGGCGAGGGTCTGGCCGGGGGTGAGGCGCAGATCGAAGGACTTGACCGCCGGGTTGGGCACATCCACCGGCAGGAGATAGCCCCGCGCGCCCGGCTCCGCCAACCACGACCAGTCGGGCAGGGTCAGCGATTGCACCAGCAGGGTGAGGGCACCGGTGCGGGGGTGCGTCTCCAGCCGGAAGAGCACCCGCTCGTTGCCCTCGGCCAGGTCGTCGGGGAACCCGTTCATCAGGCTGCGGTGCAGTTGGTAAAGGTTGGCGATCTCTTTCTGGACACGGCGATTGCGGGGGTTGAGGATCAGTTGGGAGAGGTACATGGGTCACCTCCTGGGTACGTAAACGTCAACAACACATCGCGCGTGTAGCGCGGCGCAAAAGTGCGCAGTGAGCGTGAGGTGAGTTCATCGCGGCGGCGGGTTGCGCCATCGGCGGTGGGAATACATTCCAGCACAGCACGCACGGCTCCTTTGATTGGTCGCCACGTTTCCAGGGCGCTCTCCAGGTCCGCAAACTCGCCCATCCCGTCGAACGGTGGACGTGTGGGAACGCATGATTTACGTCCCAGATAGATGGGCCAGTGGGGAGCCTGTATGGCTTCCGCTAACCGGGCGATGAGGTCCGGCGGGCCTTGTAGGACGACCAGGAAAGCAGCGTCGCACAGGTAGCGACGCCAGGTTTGCTCGGTGTGTGGGCGTCCACTGCTGTATTTGAGTTTGCCTTGAGCGGTGAGCATAACTGACTCGTCGTAACCGCCACCCACGGTGTGATAGTCCACAATGGACGTGCCGGGACTATCGCAGCGCACGCCCATACGCAAATGCTCGGAGAGTTTGCGCAAACCGGCGTCATCGTTGATGCCCAACGCACAGCCCAGCAATCCTACGACGCCGGACTTGGTCGGTTCGGGAGCGGTATCGCGCACGCTCCACCGGGAGCGTTCTCCCCAGGATTGCAGCGGGCCTTCCAGGCGTAAAAAGAGCGTGTTGGCTGCCATCTCACGCCCCCGGCAACTGCGCTACCAGCCACTCTTGCAATTTAGAGAGAGATGGAATCACCTCGGCCTCCGGCAAAGTATAGTCC
>CAYQTW010000232.1:0-5780 GCA_964420485.1 uncultured Anaerolineales bacterium | reverse complement strand
TTTGCCAAATATGCGGGATTGTGCTACACTCATCCATCACTCATTCCTCATCCACCATCTACATTTGACAGGAGGCACACAATGAAACTATCCAATTTCCTTTCGATTGCCCGCGGCGACGAACCGGCCGACCTGGCGCTGCGCAACGGGCGCGTGATCAACGTCTTTACCGGCGAGATCGTCGAGACCGATGTTGCCATCGCGGGCAACCACATCGTCGGGCTGGGGGCCGACTACGAGGCCAAAGAAGAACTGGATCTGGGTGGCCGGTACGTTTGTCCTGGCCTGATTGACGCCCACGTGCATATCGAATCCTCGATGGTCACTCCGCCTCAGTTCGCCCGTGTCGTCGTGCCGCGCGGCACCACCACCGTCATCACCGATCCCCACGAGATCGCCAACGTCGCCGGGGCCGACGGTATCCGCTATATGCTGACGGCCTCCGAGGGGCTGCCGCTGACCATCTACGTCAACCTGCCCTCCTGCGTCCCCGCCACGCATATGGGCACATCTGGCGCAAACCTGACCGCCGCCGATCTGATCGGGCTGGCCGACTTGCCCCGCGTCATCGGGCTGGCCGAGTTTATGAACGTGCCGGGGGCGGTGCTGGGACTGCCCGGGGCGCTGGAGAAACTGGTCGCTTTCCAGGGTCGCGTCATTGACGGCCACGCCCCCGGCGTGAGCGGCAAGTGGTTGCAGGCCTACATCGGCGCCGGCCCTGGCTCCGACCACGAGAGCACGACTGCCGAAGAAATGCTGGAGAAACTGCGACTGGGGATGTATGTCTTTATCCGCGAGGCCACCGCCGCCAAAAATCTGCGCGCACTCGTGCCCGCCGTCACCCTACAGAATAGCCGCCGCTGCGCCTTTTGCACCGACGACCGCCACCCGGCCGACCTGCTCGACGAGGGCCACATTGACCACCTCGTCCGCCTGGCCGTCGCCGAGGGGCTGGACCCCATCACGGCCATTCGGATGGCCACGCTCAACGCGGCCGAGTGGTTCCGCCTGCGTGACCGGGGGGCCATCGCCCCGGGCAGGCAGGCTGACCTGGTGATCTTTTCCAACCTGAAGGACTTGAACGCCGAGATGGTCTTTGCCGGCGGTGCGCTGGTGGCGCAAGACGGGGAGGCCGCTGGCGACTGGCCCATCCCCGCCGTGGACGATTCGCACGTGCGCGGTACTGTCCACGTGGAGTGGGAGCATCTCGACTTTACCATTCCCGCGCAAGGGAATCGCGTGCGTGTCATCGGCGTCGTGCCCGACCAGGTCGTCACCGAGCACCTGATTGAGACGGTCAAGGTGGTGGATGGCATAGCGGTAGCCGACGTCGAAAAGGACGTACTCAAGATGGCGGTGATTGAGCGGCACCGGGGCACGGGCAACGTGGGGCTGGGGTTCGTGCGCGGGCTGGGTCTCAAGCACGGGGCGTTGGCCGGCAGCGTGGGCCACGACTGCCACAACCTCGTCGTCATCGGCTGCGACGACGCTTCGATGCTGACCGCCGCCCGCGCCGTGAGCGATTTGGGCGGGGGGCTGGTGGCCGCCAGCGGCGGTGAGGTGCTGGGCTCCGTCCCGCTGCCCATCGCCGGCCTGATGTCCGACCAGCCGGTGGAGACGGTGCGCCGCCGGATGGACGCGCTGGTGGCGGTCGCGGCCGGCCTGGGCTCCGCGCTGCACGATCCCTTTATGGCGATGGGCTTTTTGGCGCTAGAGGTCATCCCGACGCTGAAACTGACCGACCAGGGGTTGGTGGATGTGGAAAAATTCGACTTTGTGCCGCTGTTTGTGGAATGAGCGGCACAGCCTGTGTTCAGTTTTGACATTCCTTACCAGCCGTAGTATCATAATCTCCGAGGAGAACGTGAGCGCCACAGAGATTCGCCAAGTCTCAACCGAGTGTCGCGGGAACAGTTCTTCACCCTCGTTGACCAGGTTCAGGAACGCACCCGTCAGGTCCCAGTGACCGAACTGGAAAAAGTCATTGCTGAAGCCGTGGAGGCCGCCAGGCAGGAAGAAAAAACGTATCTTTTCAATATTTGGGGGTGTCATTCTGAGCGAAACGCAGTGAAGCGAAGAATCTCACGTTACAGTGCCCAAACCGCCTATCCAAGGCGAGATTCTTCACCTCCGCTGCGCTCCGGTTCAGAATGACAGGCTTGTGATCGAGGTCTTGCCCCACTTTATTGAGCAGATACGAAAAAACGGTATGAAGGACAACCCCGGCAAACCAACCGACCTACGCGCTCAACGGAAGCGCGAGCAGCGGCGGCTCTTTTGGATCGTCGCCGCTTTTCTGGTCGTCGGCGGCTCCATCGCCATCGCGCTGGTCTACGGCCCGCCGGCCGCCGCGCTGGGCCTGGGGTTCCTGCTGGCGGGCGCCGGTGTCCTGGGCCTGCTGTGGCTCATCCTGTTGCTCATCGAAAGGAGCATTCAATGAAACGCGACGAACTAACCACCTACCTCGACGACTATCTGCGCGTCGAGGAGATCACAGACGCCTCCCAGAATGGCCTCCAGGTCGAGGGGCCGGAGGAGGTGACAAAGGTTGCCTTTGCCGTGGATGGTTGCCAGGCTACATTTGAGCAGGCCATCGCCGCCGGGACGCAACTGCTCATCGTCCACCACGGGCTTTTCTGGGACCAGCCTCTCCGCCTGATTGGTCCCTATTTCCGGCGGGTAAAGATGCTCATCGAGGGCGGCTGCGGGCTGTACGCCGTTCATCTGCCGCTGGACCTGCACCCCGAAGTGGGCAACAACGCCGAACTGGCGCGTGTGCTGGAACTGGAGGATACCCGCACCTTTGGCAAGTACCACGGCATAGAGATCGGCATTGGCGGTTTGCTCGATCCGCCCCTCCCGCTAGATGTGCTGATCGAGCGGCTGGTGCAAGCCACCGGTGAGCCGCTCGTGCGTGTCCTGGCTAACGGGCCGCGGGAGGCATCGCAGGTGGGGTGCATCTCTGGCGGGGCGGCGATGATGGTGGACCAGGTCGCCGGCGCCGGCTTTGACACCTTTGTCACCGGCGAGACGAGCCACGCCTTTTTCCATTATCCCATCGAGTGGGGCCTCAACGTTATCTATGGCGGCCACTATGGCACCGAGACGTTGGGTGTAAAGGCGCTGGCCCGTCACCTGGAGGGGACGTTCGGGCTGGAGACGATCTTCCTGGACGTCCCTACAGGGATGTAGTGCGTAGTGCGCCTGGCGACTAAAAGTCGCAGCAACGTTTGCGAAACCCGCCTTCGCGGGTTAAAGTCAGTCGGCGAAGGCCGACTTGGCAGCCGTTAGTGCAGTTTCAACTGCCGCCGATGCAACAGTCCGAGTAGTACAGGAAGCCGTGGAGGAGGAAAAAGAGGCCCGTTGCAGTTTCAACTGCCGCCGATGCAACAGCCCGAGTAGTACTCGAAAACCCAAAGGAGGTACTGAAAATGAAAAGACCTGGTGGTGAGTTGGCAACACGGCCACTCCATTTCGTATGGATTGCCGACAGTTCCGGCTCTATGGAGACAGATGGCAAAATCCAGGCTCTGAATTACGCGCCTGGCGACTAAAAGTCGCAGCAACGTTTGCGAAACCCGCCTTCGCGGGTTAAAGTCAGTCGGCGAAGGCCGACTTGGCAGCCGTTAGTGCAGTTTCAACTGCCGCCGATGCAACAGTCCGAGTAGTACAGGAAGCCGTGGAGGAGGAAAAAGAGGCCCGTTGCAGTTTCAACTGCCGCCGATGCAACAGCCCGAGTAGTACTCGAAAACCCAAAGGAGGTACTGAAAATGAAAAGACCTGGTGGTGAGTTGGCAACACGGCCACTCCATTTCGTATGGATTGCCGACAGTTCCGGCTCTATGGAGACAGATGGCAAAATCCAGGCTCTGAATTACGCCATCAGAAACGCGATTCCCGACATGCGCAAGGTCGCCGACGAGAATCCTAATGCACAAGTCCTGGTACGCGCCATAAAGTTCTCCAACGGCGCGCAGTGGCACGTTTCGCAGCCGACGGATGTCGCGGATTTCGAGTGGACCGACTTGAAAGCCGGGGGTGTCACGGACATGGGCAAGGCGCTCTCGATGGTCGCGGATCAACTCAAGATACCGCCCATGACCGATCGCGCGTTGCCGCCCGTCCTGGTGCTGATCTCTGACGGCCAGCCCACCGATAATTTTGAGAGTGGACTCGAGGCACTCATGGATCAAGCGTGGGGCAAGAAAGCCGTCCGCATCGCCATCGCCATCGGCGAAGACGCGGACCACGACGTGTTGCAAAAGTTCATCGGCCACGCGGAAATCAAGCCCCTGCAGGCGAACAATTCTGAATCCCTGACAAAGTACATCAAGTGGGTCTCTACCGCCGTGCTCAAGTCGGCCTCCTCGCCGGCCAGCCAGACCGCGGACGCAGCCTCGCCGGTGACGAATGTGCCTGTCCCCACCATCCCGGACGCCGGCCCATCCTCGGCGGACGACGTGTGGTAAGGATATGCCCGAGATGAACGCTGGACACGAGCCCAGGTGGCGCGTCGTCGGCGCATCGGTCCGCGGGGCATCGCACGTGCGCACCGGCCTGCCGAACCAGGACGCCATCCGTTGGCTGCCGGAATCCGGAACCGGCCGGCCACTGATCCTGGCCGTGTCCGACGGCCACGGGAGCGCCAAATGCTTCCGCAGTGACGTGGGCGCTCGTCTGGCCGTCGAAACGGCGACCGGGGTGATCCAAGAGTTCCTGGACAGTTTGCCCGATCCCTTGAACCTCTCCGCCATCAAGCGTTGGGCTGCAGAGAATTTGCCGCGCGAAATTGCCCGTCGCTGGCGCGATAGAGTGGCCGATCACGTCTCTGCCAGTCCCCTGACGAGCGCAGAACTGGATCGCCTCGAGGCGCAAAAGGATATTCGCAAACGGCGGCAGGTCGGCCTGGAGCCCATCCTGGCCTACGGCGCGACGCTCCTGGCCGTGGTGGTGGCGGAATCCTTCATCCTGTACCTGCAACTGGGGGACGGCGACATCCTGGTCGTTTCGGAAGCGGGAGAGGTGAGCAAAGCGCCCCTGCCCACCGACGAGCGGCTCTTTGCCAACGAGACCACGTCGCTCTGTCTCCGGGATGCGTGGCGCGAATTTCGGAGCCATTTCCAAGTCATCTCCGCTTCATCCCCGGCGCTGATCCTGGTCTCTACCGACGGCTATGGAAACTCGTTCCGTGACGACGTGGGCTTTCTCCAGGTCGGCGCCGACATTCTGGCAATGATCCGGGCGGACGGGCTGGATGCGGTGTCCGCAAGCCTGGAGACGTGGCTCACCCAAGCGTCGCAGGAAGGGAGCGGCGACGACGTCACGTTGGGCATCCTCTGCCGCATGGACGCTCTGGAAAGGGAATTGCCCGCCGGGCGCGTGCCGGCGGGACAACTCTACAGAACGCGGATTACAGGACAGTAACGGATTGGCCGGTGAACGATATACCACGGCAAAAACTCTGCGAGATAATCGCCCAATATGGGCCTGCCCTGGCAGATGATCCGAGGCGGACGGAGGCGCTGCTGCGGGACTTTTGCGGAGCGTACAAGCGCGAAATCTTTTGCCTGGTGAGCGCGCTCAAGGAGCAAGTAGCGGCCGACCTGCTGGCGTCGCGGGATAGTGTGCCGCGCCAGGTGTTGTTGGCGCAACTCACGCGGCGACTGCGGGACAACCTGGCCCTGACCGAGGACGCCGCCAGGTGGGCGGTGGAATCGTGGGCGCTGGCGTTGGGAGTGATTGAACAGCCCATTTCCGGCCCCCTCCCACGGAAAAAGACC
>CAYQTW010000231.1:0-5790 GCA_964420485.1 uncultured Anaerolineales bacterium | reverse complement strand
AATGAACACCCCATTGTCTCATTGGTTCATTGTTCATTGGGTACATATCGCCCAACTGTGCGGTTCGACCGCGTGAGATACTTTTGCGCCACGCGCTGCACGTCCTCGATAGTGACGGAGCTGAGGTTGGCGATATAGTTCTCAAACCAGGTATAGTCGGCGAATATCTCGCTAAAGCCCATCCACAGGGCCTGTGCGGTGACAGATTCGCTAGAGTAGGCGAACTGCGCTTTGGCCTGCTTGATCGCCTTGCCTAGTTCCTCCGGCGTGATCGGCTCGGCGACCACGCGCGCCAGTTCCGCCTCCAACGCCTCTTCCACCTCGTCCGGGGTATGCCCCGCGCGCACGATAGCCGAGAGGCCGTAGACGAAGGGGTCAACAGTCGGCACCAGAGAGCCGGATACGTCGGTCGCCAGTTCCGTCGCCACCAATGCCTTGTAGAGACGACTGCTCTTGTTGGTCAAGCCGCCGCCAAAAAAGGTCATTCCGCTGGCCCCGGTGAGAGCGGCATCGAGCGCGGTCAGGGCGAAGAAATCGGGTTCGTGGACGGTGGGGGCGCGGAAGACTATCTGGAGGTAAGCGACGTTGCCCTCCCCCTCTACAGTCACCCGCCGTTCCCCCTTCTGTGGGGGCTCGACGGCTGTCACGGGCGGGATGTCCTGCCCGCCTGGGGTAACGCTCAAGTGCTGCTCGACCATACGCAGCATTTCGTGGGCGTCAAAGTCGCCCACCGCGACGGCCAGCGCGTTGTTGGGCGCGTAGTAGGTGCGGTAATGCGCGTAGAGTTGGTCGCGGGTCATCGTCTCCAGGTCGCACATGTGGCCCACGGTGTCAGTGCCGTAGGGGTGCACGCGGAAAGCGGCCGCCATCAGTTCTTCGTTGAGCAGGAACTTGGGGTCGTTTTCGGCCCCTTGCCGCTCGCTGATGATGACGCTGCGCTCGGCGGCGGTCTCGTCGGGGTCGAAGAGTGAATTGACCATGCGGTCGGCTTCGATGCGCAGCGCCAACTCGATACGATCGGTGGGCAACGTGGCAAAGTAGGTGGTAAAGTCGTACCAGGTCATGCCGTTAAAGACGCCTCCCTCGCGGGCGATGGCCTTTTCCGCCACGCCTTTGGGAAACGCCGTTGTCCCCTTGAAGAGCATGTGCTCGACCCAGTGAGAGATACCAGTGATGCCCAGATGTTCATTGCGACTCCCCACCCGGTACCAGACCCAAAAACTGGCCACTGGGGCGGCGTGTGCCTCTTTGATGAGAACCATCAGTCCGTTGTCTAGTCTTGTTTTGAGAAAGTCATTGTTGTTTTTCATCGCGTCTCCTGATCTCCGTAGCCCTGCCCCATGCCCCGGTAGTAAAAGCCCAGTTCCTTCATCATCGTAGGATCGTAAATGTTGCGCCCATCTATGAGCACCGGACGGTTCATCAACTCCCGGATGCGGGCCAGGTCCAGGTTCTTGAATTCGTTCCACTCGGTGACGACGACGATCGCGTCGCATCCTTCCGCCAGGGCGTAGGCATCCTCCGCCAGTTCCACCTCGGGCGCCATCCGCGCAGCGACCTGCATCGCTATCGGATCGTAGGCGCGCACGCGAGCGCCCGCCGTTTGCAGCATACGGGCGATGTGGGTGGATGGGGCTTCGCGCATGTCGTCGGTGTTGGGTTTGAACGCCAATCCCAGCAGACCGATCGTTTTATCCCGCAGGCTGCCCACTGCCTGTTCCAGTTTGCGCACCACTGCCCGGCGCTGGCGAGTGTTGATCTCCATCACCGCGCGCAGCAATTGCGCGTGCCGTCCCTTGACCTCGGCCATGTAGGCCAGCGCCCTGACGTCTTTGGGGAAACAACTCCCTCCGTATCCCACGCCAGCGTTGAGGAAAGCGTGGCCGATGCGTTTGTCATAGCCCATCCCGGTGGCGACCTCCTTGACGTCGGCTCCCAGCGCCTCGCAGACGGTGGCAATTTCGTTGATGAACGAGATGCGCGTGGCTAGAAATGCATTGGAGGCGTACTTTATCATCTCGGCCGTGCGCAGGTCGGTGATCATGATCGTCGTGCGCAGCGGGAGATACAACTGGGCCACCTGCTCCGCAGCCTCCCGGTTCAGCGAACCCAACACGACTCGGTCAGGGCGCGTGCAATCGCCGATGGCAGAGCCTTCGCGCAGGAATTCGGGGTTGGAAACCACGGCAAAATCCACGCCATTGTTGCGGCACTCGCGGATGATGTCGGCCACCCAGTCGCCGGTGCCCACGGGGACGGTGGACTTGTTGACGATGATGATGGGGTGATCCATCACTTCGGCGATGGAACGGGCCGCCATACGCACGTAACGCAGATCGGCCTCGCCATCCACCCCCTCAGGGGTGCCCACGGCGATGAACACGAACTCGGCCTCCTTTAGCCCCTCGGCATACGAGGTGGTGAAACTGAGGCGACCGGCCCGCACGTTGCGGGCCACCAATTCCTCCAGGCCCGGCTCGTAGATGGGCATCACTCCTTGCTTCAAGCCCGCGATCTTTTTCTCGTTGATGTCTACGCAAGCGACCTGGTTGCCCAGGTCGGCGAAGCAGGCCCCTGTGACCAGCCCCACGTAACCAACACCGATGACGGTGATATTCTTCATACTTGTGTACGCTCCTTTACTCGATTTTGAGCCACAATGATACCACAATTGGTAATTTGTACCAACTCGATAAGACGTGTATAATCTGGATGTATTTGTTTACCGCCTCGTTGGTGCAGCGGATGAACAGTGGATAAACGGATGAGGGATACCCGTCCTCGTCGGCATTGACCAAGTCCGCTTATCCGTTTCTCATCCGCTGCCCCGGTAAACAAACACATCTGAATACTGGATGCTTGTTGACTTTCCATTCATCTTTGGAGGGTGTTTATGGACGAGGTACATAGCCTGTGGACCGACCAACCTATCCTGGGCGCGAAAGACGACCGGCTCAGCTTTTCCCACTATGCCGATATTCTAACCGAGGTGGTGCTGACTGCGGATACTCCTATCACCATTGGCATCTTTGGCTCCTGGGGCAGCGGCAAGACCAGTCTGATGCGGCTAGTCGCCGAACAGTTGATCAACCGCCGCACCGCCAGTCATCGCTGGGCGCGAGTCGTCTGGTTCAACGCCTGGCAGTACGAACGGGACGAGGGGGCACTGTGGCGGGCATTGCTCCTGCGCGTGCTAGAGGGACTCGAAGGTAGGGGCGCAGTCACCGCGCCCCTACTCAGCGAAGAAGACGCCCAGCAAATCGCGGACTGGCGCACGCGGCTCTATACTGCTGTAGAGCGCACCGAGACGGGTTCAATCCGCATTGACTGGCCCAAACTGGGCAAAGGGGCGCTGCACCTGGGCCTTTCCCTGGCCCCCAGCCCCTCCACGTTTCTCGAACTGGCAAAACTATTGCAGGGTGAGACGGGGACGATGGAGGATATTGCCTCAGCCTTTCAACGTGAGAGCACCGAGGTCCACCGCCGGCAACTAATGTTGCTAGAAGAGTTCCAGGGTGGCTTTGCTCATCTGGTGCGGGAGTATGTCTGGAACCGCAATGGCTTATTGGTGATTTTTGTTGACGATCTGGACCGCTGTTTGCCCCAGCGAGCGGTGGAGGTGTTAGAAGCGATAAAGTTGTTCCTCGACGTGCCGGGTTGCGTCTTTTTCCTGGCTGTGGACCGGGACATTATTGAGCGTGTAGTGCAAGTGCAATACGCCGGTTACCTGGTGGGGAGTGATGAGAGTGTGAAGGATATCCCCGTCGCCGGGCAGGGTTACCTGGAAAAGATCGTGCAACTTCCCTTTTACCTTCCACCGCTGGAGGATGACCGGATCGCTACTTTCATTGACCAACACGACCCCTTTATGCCCCCGAACTGCCGGGACATCCTGGCGTTGGGCCTGGAACCCAACCCGCGCGTGGTGAAGCGCACGCTCAATATCTTTCGCCTGTTGCTCAGACTGGCCGAGCGCCGGGTGGCGATGGGCACAATGGAACCCATTGAGCCAGGACTCTTGGCCAAGATGGTAGTCATCCAGGCGCGCTATCGTGACCTCTACCGCGATCTACTCGAATACCCCAACCTGCTCCAGGATTTGGAGTGGGCGGCGCGAGAGGGGATGGAGGTGAGCCGTGCAGTGTCGCCGCTGGCTGAAGAGACGCCGGAGACCACGACGCTGCTGGAGCAGTACCTGTACTACAAGCCCTTGTTACGAATGTTGCGAGCAGGGCCGGCCTTTGCTGACTTGACCCGGAATCAGATCAATGCCTACATCTACCTGACCCGCACGACCAGCAAAGAGACCGGGAGAGCGCCGATGATGGAGGTAGCCCGGCGGTGGCAGGACTTGATGAGTAACGATCTCACCCGGCTGCGGGCGGCTGTCGCCGATGTGCAGGCGGGGAACCTGACAGACCAATACGTTCAAGCCCTGGTGCAGGTGATCGGGCCGGGGGCTGAGGATAGCCCGGCAAAGCGCATCTCGGCCGGTACTGCCCTGGCGTACCTGGGCGACCCACGGGATTTCGACGAGATGGTGGACATTCCCGGCGGTGAGTTCAAGGGCGGCGAGGAGGGGGAGTCGACTTATGTGATGGCTTATCGCATCTGTCGCTACCCCGTCACGAATATTCAATACGCTCGCTTCCTGGCCGAAAACCCCACCCGTCCCGTGCCCCGCCTCGACGAAGTATGGGCCGAGCCGTACAACTGGGATGCGGAGCGACGCACCTACCCGGAGGGCAAGGCTAATCACCCGGTAGTGCTGGTGAGTTGGGAGGATGCCCTCGCCTACTGCGAGTGGGCCGGGGTGCGGCTGCCCACCGAGGAGGAGTGGGAAAAGGCGGCCCGGGGCGAGGATGGCCGGATTTACCCGTGGGGAGACGAGTTCGACTCCAGACGGGCCAACGTGCGCGAAAGTGGGGTGGGGAGCACGACCCCGGTGGGAGTTTATCCAGACGGCTCCAGCCCTTACGGCCTGCTCGACTGCGCGGGGAATGTGTGGGAGTGGACGACTGCGCGGGCGGGCGAGGATCAGAACATTATCTGTGGGGGTTCGTGGAACTTTGGCGCCAAAGACGCACGCTGCTTCGCCCGCGACTATAGTCATCCGAGCCATCGTTCGAACCGCATCGGCTTCCGCGTTGTCACCAGCCCGCAGCCGCAGGAGCAGGGGACAGAAGAAACCTAAACCCTCAACCTCAACCTCAGCCTTGACCTTAAAGTGCCCATCAACATCGGCCTTTTATCTGATACCCATATCCCCCATCGTATGAAGCATCTGCCCGATGCCGTGCTCGACGCGCTGGCCGGCGTGGACGTGATTCTGCACGCCGGCGACGTGGACGACCCGGCGGCGCTGGAATCGCTGCGCTCTCTCGCGCCGGTGCATGCCGTGCGTGGCAATGTTCACTTTCACGAGTTCTCCGACGGCGGCGCGACCCTGCCGGAGGTGGTTGAACTGGGGCTAGGCGGGCGGCGCATCGTGCTCACCCACGGTCACCGGCCCGGCTTGATTGGCTTTTTGCTCAAGGGTCGAGATTTGGTCATTCGGTATCTGGGATTGGTGGACGCTGACATCTTTAGCCGTCGCATTGCCCATCGCCTGGCCCGACTCTACCCCGAGGCGGACATCATCGTCTTTGGCCATTCGCACCGGGTGCACATAGAGCAGGTGGGGCACACGTTGCTGGTCAACCCCGGCGCGGTCTGCCCCACACTGGGGGAACAGCCGACGGTGGCACGGATGCGATTGGGAGAGGGAAAGCCAAAAGTGGAGATCGTTCC
>CAYQTW010000230.1:0-5798 GCA_964420485.1 uncultured Anaerolineales bacterium | reverse complement strand
GTAGTTCGATAGCATTGTACATCTCCTTTAGTAGCTCTATAGCAAGCGGGCTAACTATTGATTATACAGAATAGGTATACCCAGGGCTACTCAGGTATACTCAGGGTTACTCCGAGTCACCTTCCAGGACGATTTCTCCCTCAACCCACAATCCTAGCAAAGCGACGATGACGTCTACCAACCTGCGTCCATTCAGTTTTTGCACGGCCCGCCAGAACGACGGCTGAGCGATGACGGTCGTATACAGGTCAATAGAGCGCCGGCACATCTCGGCCCG
This sequence comes from uncultured Anaerolineales bacterium, assembly GCA_964420485.1. Taxonomy (GTDB): domain Bacteria; phylum Chloroflexota; class Anaerolineae; order B4-G1; family B4-G1; genus CAYQTW01. The sequence goes on along the minus strand of CAYQTW010000230.1, from coordinate 5,521 downwards.
GGACATACCCGCGCGCCGGGCGTGGCGGCTCAGCAGTTCGTAGTGTTCCTCTCCAATCTTTACCTGCTCTGCCATACGATCATACCATCGAACCAACGGAACGCCGATTGTCCGTCCATCAGTCAGGTAAGCTAGGGCAATCGCTTTTAGAGTCGCTCCAAACTGTCATTCTGAGGAGCGAAGCGACGAAGAATCTCCTCTTTGCGCGGCGAAATCGAGATTCTTCGCTCCCTATGGTCGCTCAGAATGACAAATGGGCAAGAGATCAGGATAAAAGCGATTGCCCTACAGGTAAGCCGTAATCGGGTATTCGAAGACTTGCCATCGTCTAACTCGGGCAAAAAACGACTCGCCTAACGCCAAGTTCTGACCGATCGATCATCTCGTCCATTAGCGAATCAATCATTGCCCAATTGGTCCCTGAGGAGTTGTTCATATTTGATTTACCACAAAGACACAGAGGACACGGAGTCTCTGCCTTATTTTTCTCCGTGCTCTCCGTGTCCCCGTGGTCCATTTTCTGCCACAAAAAGTAAGAATTTTGCTATTTAGATACTACAGCGTAGGTGGCATAACAGGGATACCGTCCCCAGCTGTTGGCTGTGATCCCTCCTGCCCCGGCTTGACCCAGGCAGCCAGTTCCACCGTCAGTCTGTCGAAGAAACTATCCGGTGGCAGGTTCCCCACCCCGTACTCTGACTCCACGATGCGTGCCCGCACGCGCAGCATGTTCGTCTCCAGGATCACGTCCTTCCCCACCTCGGCCAGCACCGGCTCCCCCTTGGGCGCCAACTTGGTGCGCAGCGCCTCGTCGTGGAAGGCATAGTCCGACATCAGCACTTTGGTCACGGTGCGAATGTCGTTCTTGTCGAACAGCCACAGTTCGAAAGCGGTGACTTTGTTGGGAGCGCCCACGCCGATGGTCTCAGAGATGCCCACGCCGCACTCGCCCACGAATTCGCTGCTTTCCAACTCGACGCTGAACGAGGGATCGTAGTGGTCGTCCCCCAGCGTGTAGGTGGTGACGAATTGAGACAGCGGCGGCCCATCGGCTCCCCAGGAGACTTGTTCGGCAGGTACTCCTTTGACGGCTACCCCCATACCCCGCCTGGCCGCCTCTGACGCGGCTCCTGGCTTGCGCGAACGGCTGACGAGGAAGTATACACCTCCCACGAATGCCAACACCAACAAAGCGACCCCGCAAACCATCACCACCGGGCGCAGTTTGTCCCAGAAACTCACCGCCGGCTCAACGGCCGCGACTTCCTCCTCTAACAAGGCCTGTGCCAGGGCGCGCAGGTTGTTTGCTTTCGCTCCGCCCTGCTCCTGGGCCAACTGATCCAACGTCTCGGCAAGTTGGCCCTCCTTCCAGTATTCCACACCCAATTTACTGGACGCCCATTCCAGGTCCCTGGTAACGGCGTATTGACCGGCCACCCAGACGATATAGTCACTCTGGAAATCAGAGCGCAGATTGCCAGGCGTGGAATTGGTCCACTCGACCGGCCACCACCACCAGCCGATGGCCAGTCCCAGGAGTAACCCCAGCACGGCCCCCCCGATCAGTGTCACTAGGGTTTTGTTCTGCTCGACGAATTGTTGGGTTGTACTCATTTTTTCCCCCTTTCCTAATGCAAGAGACCAATGCAATGTGCTACACATTAGTATACCACAAGCCTCACTGGTACACAAATACTTTACCATAAAGTGGCGACTAGGCCAAGTCCGCAGTGCCGGCCCGTGGATGCGCCCGCACGTAAACCTCCCGCGCCCGGCTCTGGCTGACGTGAGTGTAAATCTGAGTCGTGGTCAGGTTGGCGTGACCCAGCAACTCTTGCACCACACGCAGGTCAGCCCCACCGTCTAAAAGATGCGTGGCGAAGGAATGGCGCAGGATGTGGGGAGAGACGGGCTTGCGGATGCCCGCTTGCTTGCCGGCCTGACTCAATATCAGTGCTACCCCACGCACCGTCAGTCGTCCACCCCGGTGATTGAGCCACAGCGCGTTGGTGGGTCTCCGGCCCAACAACTCGGGCCGCCCCGTCTTTAGATATACCCGCACCGCTCGCACTGCCGGTCGCCCCAGCAGGCCGATGCGTTCCTTGCTTCCCTTGCCCATCACGCGCACCTGGGCCTGTCCCAGGTACACGTCCGCCACGTCCAGGCCCACCAACTCGCTGACCCGCAGGCCCGCCGCGTACAACACTTCGATGATGGCTCGGTTGCGCAGGCCCAGCGGGGTGGACGTATCGGGCGCCGCCAGCAGCGCCTCCACCTCGGCCACCGTCAGGTATTGCGGCAACCGCCTGGGGATGCGGGGAGCGCTGACCACGCGGAAGGGATTGTGCTCCACCACCTCCTCCCGCACCAAAAAATTGCCAAAGGAGCGCAGTTCCGCCACGCGCCGCGCAATGCTGGCTTTGACATAGCCAGCCTTGTCCAGTTCCGCCATATAGTTCCGCAGCAGCGAGCGGCTCACCTGCTCCGGCGAGCCCACCCCCTGCGCCCGGCAATAGTCCAGGAACTGGCCAATGTCAGTGCCATAGTTCTTGACAGTGTAGGGCGAGGCGTTTCGTGCTGTCCGCAGGTAGGTCAGAAATCGTTCCAGTAATTCGTCCATTCGCTCACTCGCTCATTCGCTCATTCGATGCAGACTGTCAATCTCGAATTTACCCTCACAGGCAATGCACTTGGCCCAGCCTTTGCGCGCCTCGACGAGCAGTCCGCCGCACTCGGGGCAAGGCTGCTTTAGCGGGCGTTTCCACGAAGTGAACTTGCACGAGTTCTCGGCGTCACCCTGATAGTTGGCGCAACCGTAGAACGTGCGCCCGCGCCGCGTCCGCTTCTCCACCAAGTCGCCCCCGCACCGGGGGCACTTGACGCCGATTTTGGTCAATATCGGCTCGTGGTGGCGACAACTGGGAAAGTTGCTGCAACCGATGAACTTGCCGTATCGCCCGTGCCTGTAGATCAGCGGGCTACCACATTCCGGGCACATCTCTCCCGTTGGCTCGTTGCCTATCTGGACGGTGGGCATGTTCTCTCGCGCCTGGGATAGCGTGGTGGAGAACGGATCGTAAAAGTCGTGTAACACCGGTACCCACTCGCGCTCGCCGCTGGCGACCAGGTCCAGATTCTCCTCCATCTGGGCCGTAAAACCGACGTTGATGTAATCTGCAAAGTGCTCGACCAGCAGGTCGTTGACGACGATCCCGACCTCGGTGGGGTACAGTCGCCCTTGGCGTCGCTCAATGTACCCCCGTCGCTGAATGGTGGACATGGTCGGGGCGTAGGTGCTGGGCCGGCCGATGCCGTACTCCTCCAGCGCCCGCACCAGCGTCGCCTCACTGTAGCGCGGGGGTGGCTGCGTAAAGTGTTGCTCTGGCAACAACTGCACCAGGTTGAGCACCTCGTCCACCGTCAGCGGCGGGATCTCCTCCCGCTTGCGCTCCTCCTCGGCCTTGTCGTCCTCGTCTTTTGCCTCCTCGTACACGGCCAGAAAACCCTTGAAGCGCAGGCTAGACCCGCTGGCACGGAAGAGATAGGGTTTCTCCTCCGCCTGGGGGAGACCGGCCAGAATCTCGACAGAGATAGTGTCGTACACCGCCGGCGCCATCTGGCTGGCGACAAAGCGCTTCCAAATCAGTGAATACAGCCGGTACTGGTTCTGATCCAGATATGGCTTGAGGGACTTGGGTGTGCGAAAGACGCTGGTGGGACGAATGGCCTCGTGGGCCTCCTCGGCCCTCTTGGCCCGAGTCTTGTATTTCGGCGGCTTGGCCGGCACGAACCGCCCGCCGTACTTTTCCGTGATGAACACCCGCGCCTCCGCTTGCGCCTGTTCGGCCACGTTGACGCTATCGGTGCGCATGTAGGTGATCAGGCCAACCGGCCCATCACCCAGATTCATCCCCTCGTACAATTGCTGGGCCAGGCGCATCGTGCGCCGGGACGTGAACCTCAGCCGCCGCGAGGCCTCCTGCTGCATCGTGCTGGTGGTGAAAGGAGCCGCTGGCCTGCGTCGCCGCTGTCCCTCCTTCACCTTTGATACGCTGTAGACGGCCTGCTCCAGTTCTGCCACGATAGCCTGGGCCTCGGCTTTACTGTGGAGGTCCGGTTCCTCTCCCCGGATGCGGTGCAGTCTGGCGATGAAACTGCGTTGCTTCTTCTCCTGTTTGGCTAACTCGGCTTCGATTGACCAGTACTCGACCGGCACGAAAGCCTCAATCTCCCGCTCCCGCTCGACGACCAGCCGCACGGCCACCGACTGCACCCGCCCGGCCGAGAGCCCGCGCCGTCCCATTTTGTCGCGCAAAAGCGGGCTGAGCGTGTAGCCGACGAGACGGTCGAGTATGCGCCGCGCCTGCTGCGCATCAACCCGCTGCATGTCAATCTCGCGCGGATTGGCAAAGGCGTGCTCAATGGCGTCGCGCGTGATCTCGTGGAACTCGACGCGATGCACCGGCCGCGGCCCGATGGCCGACTTGAGCGCCTGGGTCAAGTGCCAGGAGATGGCCTCACCCTCCCGGTCCGGGTCGGTCGCCAGGTAGACCTCGGACGAGTTCTTGACATCCGCCCGCAGTTTCCGCACCACGTCCTTGCGCTTGGCCGGGATGACGTAGCGGGGCTGGAAGTCGTTCTCGATATCCACCCCCATCCGGTTGGAGGGCAAGTCGCGCACGTGCCCCACCGAGGCCCGCACCCTGTATTTTCTTCCCAAGAATCGCCCCACCGTGCGCGCCTTGGCCGGCGACTCGACGATCACCATCTTGGGCTTGTTCGCCAGTTCGGTCCTGGCCTTGGAGGAGACGACAGTATTCTCTGCCAGATCGAGCCCCTCGTGAGCCGGCGTGCGGCCCATCCTGAACATTTTGGCGCCGCACACAGGGCAAGACCCTTGTGTGGCCGGCGTCCCCTTGCTGGTGAACACCGGCTGAGGGTCTTGCATCTCGCGCTTGGTTTTGCACTTGAGACAATAGGCTTCCATACCGATCTCAGTCTTCTTCTTCCGATCCTTCACGCAGCGCCACGTAAGCCGGCTCCGGCACGACGTACTCTACCTGACGTTCCGCCCGCCGCTCGTCCATCTCCTCGAAGATGATATCCCATAGGCGGGCGCGTACCTCGCGGTGGCTCGTGCCCTCGACGGTGCGAATCTCGGGCCGGACGCGGAAACGATTGGCAAAAGTACCCAGAATCACTTGAGCGTTCTCCACGCCAGGGCGCAGCGTCTCAGCACGCTGGCTCCAATAACGTCCTCGCTCACGGTCATCGTCTGGAATGGAACGCAGCAACAATGTCTGTTTCAGTCCATTACTGCAATCCTCGTAAAATGTCCCCCACGGCATCCAACTTCCGCTGTCATCCAGATACTTTTCGATAATCTGATAGCGCACGATCATCGTTTTGCCTCCTGCCCCGTCTTTTTCAGGAGCGCCAACAGCATCCTGGCTCTGCGGATTTGTCGTGGCTGGGGCTTGAAAACAGGAATCCGCACGTCTGACTCGACCAGGACATAAAA